>CAYNCH010000058.1:0-8890 GCA_964395815.1 uncultured Methyloversatilis sp. | reverse complement strand
CGCGATCCTTCCAGAAAACCCGGATCGGTGCGGTATCGATGATTTGCTGCAGCAGATCGCGCGCCCTGGCCAAGTCGACCGACATTTCGGACAGGGCCAACTGAATCGTGCCCCATTCGTCATTGCGCTGCGCCACAACCGGAGGCGATCCGTTGCGAATGCCATCGATCTGCTGCAAGACCTTGCCGAGCGGATGCTGGATATCTCGCCGGACAAACCAGAGAGCGAGAAGCATGGACAGCAACGCGATGGCCATACTGGTCCAGAGTACCTGCCTGCCCGTTTGCGCCATGAGCTCCCTAAGCTCTGCGGAGAAATGCCCGGACCGGTTGACCGCATCCAGATCAAGCCGCTTCAGGAGGCCCAGCACGGCTTCCCGGCTACCCCGATTCTCTGCCAGCAATGTCTCGAAACGCCCCTGGGCACCATACAGCAGAATAATCTGGTCGCGATACTGGGCCGCATCCAGCCGCATATGTCTGGCAATCTTCGCCATTTCCGGTGTCGACGCGGTCATCGTCTGCAGGCGCAGCCTGAGATCGTCGATGAGGCGGATGACCTTGTCGGCCTTGCGATTCGACATGGGCTGGGCTGCTGCACCGCGGCTGATTTCCCTGCCGATCTGCAACACGGTTTCACGATAGCCGACGACCAGCGTCATAATCTGATCGAGATAATCGGTGTTCCTGCCGGCCAGAGTTTGCTCGATCAGGGCGCGACTGGTGAGGTTTTCGAGTGCGGTCAGCGCATCCAGCAGATGGCTATCGCTGCTGTCGAGCGCGATCAGGGTCTGGCTGATCTCATGGCATTGGTCGAGCAGACGTTTCGTCGTTGCCGTCAGAGTATTGATGGCTTCTGCCAACCCCCGATCCTGCACCGTGTGCGTGACGGCTGACAGACGCGCGATGACGTCCTCTCCGTAGCGCTCCCCCTGGTCCTGCGTCTGGCAATTACGCGTGACACGGTCGATTTCAGACAGGGTGGCGGATAAATCGCGCCCCAGCGTAGCGTTATCGAACACACCGGCCATTTCCTTGTCGGCGATGGCCGAGGCGAGATCCTCGATGCGGTCGAATGAAACCCAGACTATCCCGGCAACGAAGGCCCATGCGAAGGCATTTACCAGCACCAGGGTCAGGAGTTTTCTGCCGATACCCCATGCAGGTTTCTGGTGCATGCTGAAATCACTACTGCTCAGGGTTGCTGTTTGACCAGCGTGGCGCCTCGCAGGACAGTGGGTTTTGGCACGATGCCGTGACGCTCCAGCGCGGTGATATTGATGATGCGCTGCCCGCGGCTGTTTTGCGTGACCGGAATGGCACTGACCGGCTTGCCGCGCATCGCCTCCAACAGCATGCCGGCCGAGAGCTCGCCCTGTTCCTGGCCGGTTTTGACCACCGCCGCCCAGGCGCCCTGTTCAACCTGATAGCGATTGCCGGCGAGAATCGGTCCTTCGAAGACGCGCACCAGGGCATGCAGGATTTCCTTGTTGTCCTGCGCCTTGCCTTGTTTGTCGACAATGCCCTCCAGGCTATCGACGAACAGGGCGTCGCAATTTCCACGCAAGGTTTTGCCCAGCGCCTCGATTTCTTCGTTGCTCTTGACCAGATGAAATGTGCCGACATTGACGGGATAGCTCGCCTTCTCCGTGTCGACTTGGGCCCGCAATGCCAGACCTGGGGGAACATTGTTGGTCATGAAGCAGGCCGTCTGAATCGACGGCACGATCTGCTTCATGAACGCCAGCGATTCGCGCACATGGGCCCGTTCGAGGGTGCCGGAGACATGGGCATTCGGGTAGCCATATTTTTCGGCCGCCGCATTGACGCCATTGAACATGACCGGCGTCGCCGTCTTTTCCTTCAGATAGGGAACAACGAACATCGATTGAGCATCATCGTCAGCAGCAATGACTCCCTGCGGCTGTAGCCTTTGATAAAGCGTAAAAGCTTCGTCGGCCTTTTGAGTTCCACCCGAGCGGTTCGCCTTGGTATTCATGTGGAAATAGGTGATCTCGCTCGATGGCTGCAGCACGGAGTCGATTCCCGCGCGGATTTCCTTCACCCACGGATTGTCTTCCTCGTAGCTCATGACGACCAGCACCTTGAATTCCGCTGCCCGGGAATTGCCGACAATCATCATCAACGACACGAACAGCAACGACATCAGCGATCTCATGGCTCTTCCTTTCCGACTCATTGTTGCGTATTCGACCAATACCGCTTTCGCAATATACATACAAGATATTTTGGCTCGTTGATCTGACTCAATTTTGTCCGACTGCGCTTGCGCCGGGAGCGGAGAGCCTGCTGGCTGCCTTGCATTCTTCAAGCAGACCGGTTCTTTTTGAACCAGTGCAACAGGGTCACGAACAAAACGCTGGGGGTAACAGGTTTGGAAATGAAGTCATCCATGCCGGCCGCGAAGCAACGCATCCGGTCCTCGGCAAAGGCATTCGCCGTCATGGCGAGGACGGGAATATGCTTTCTGTCAGGAAGCAGGCGAATCTGTCGCGTGGCCTCCAGCCCATCCATGTTGGGCATCTGCATGTCCATGAGAATCAGGGCGTAATCATTCTGGCGGACAAGGTGCAAGGCGGCGACCCCGTCCTCGGCCACGTCGGCCACCAGGCCGACATCCTCCAGCATGGACAGGGTGATTTCCCGGTTGATCGGTTCGTCTTCGGCAAGCAACACCCGCGTGCCGGCATATTCGGCCTTGAGCAAGGCCTCGGCATCGGTAATGGCATGCGCTGCGGTAACGGTGCATTCGCTATCTGCTTTTGGGAGCCGGACCGTCAGCCAGAAAGTACTTCCCTTGCCCAACGCGCTGGTCACCCCTGCCTCGCCGCCCATCAATTCGGCAATACGGCGCGCAATGGCCAGGCCCAGCCCGGTGCCGCCGTATTTGCGCGTAATCGAGTTGTCGGCCTGCTCGAACGTCGAGAACAGGCGTGCAATGGCTTCCGGTGAGATGCCGGTACCGGTATCGGCAACCTCGAAGCGGATCAGGGCATTATCCGGCGTGTCCTCGACCACCGCAGCCCGCAGGGTGATGCTGCCGCGCTCGGTGAACTTGATGGCATTCGACACATAGTTGAGCAGCGCCTGCTGGAGACGCGTGCGGTCACCCAGGAGGCCATCGGGAATCGGCGAAATTTCCAGGTTGAACGCCAGCCCCTTGGCCTGGATCTTGTCCCCGACCATGCTGGAGACGTTCTCCAGCATTTCATCGACGCAAATCAGCGTTTGCTCCAGCGTCAGCTTGCCCGCTTCGATTTTCGAAAGATCGAGGATGGCATTGATGATTTCCAGCAGGTGGTTGCCCGCATTCTCGATCTTGTTGAGTTTGTCATCCTGTGCGGGTGTCGTGCCCCCGCGGCGCAGAAGGTGCACCATGCCGGTGATGGCATTCAGCGGGGTGCGAATCTCGTGCGACATGTTGGCGAGGAAAGCGCTCTTGGCAATGTTGGCCGTCTCGGCAGCCGCCTTTGCGGCCGTCAGTTGCTGCGTGCGCTCAGCAACCAGTTCTTCCAGATGCTCGCGGTGCCGCGCCAACTCCGCCTCGCGACGCATGCGCTCGGCGATATCCATATGGATGCCGGTCATCCGCAAGGGTTTGCCGGCGGAATCCCAGGCGGTGATCTGGCCGACGGAATCGATCCACTGCCATTCGCCGGCCTGGTTGCGGCGCCGATAGCGCATTTCCTGCACGCCGCCGGTTTCGAGCGCCTGTTGGAAACGGGCGTGCAATTGCGGCAGATCGTCCGGATGCACATTCGCCAGCCAATGGCTCAGGCTGGATACGAATGCGTCGGGGGCGAAGTCGAGTATGGCCGGATATTCCGGACTGACGGAAACCTCGCCCGTTTGCACATTCACCTCGAACCAGCCCTGGCGTGCGATGCGCAAGGCCAATTGCAGGCGTTTCTCGTTGTCGGCCAATCGAACTTCCGCCAGCTTGTGATCGTTGATGTCCAGACAATGGCCGATATAACCCATGAACGTACCGTTCAGATCATGTCTCGGCATCCCCTGATCGACGATCCACCGGTAGCTGCCGTCGTTGTGGCGCAAGCGGTATTCCATGCTGAACGGCTGGCGACGATCGAAGGCCGTCGTATAGATTTCAATGCAGCGCTGAAAGTCGTCGGGATGCACGCCTTCTGCCCAGCCATCGCCGAGTTCCTGCGCCAGCGAGCGTCCGGTAAAGTCGAGCCAGACCTTGTTGAAGTAGTTGCACCGCTTGTCGGTTCCCGAGGTCCAGATCAGCGCCTGTCCCGAATCGGCCAGGGTCCGGTACTGCCACTCGCTTTCGAGCAGATGTTGCTCGGCGCTCCGGCGTGCTCTTTCGTGCTGATTGCTGCGCCTGAAATACAGGCTGATGCCGATAAGGCCGATCAGCCAGATGACTCCATGGCTGAGTTTCAGATCCTTCGCGCTGCTGGCCTGTTGGGCATGGAAGGGGCCCATGGACACGGCCGTACCGATACCGCCGCGAATATCCCCCACCCGATAACCCTGATGCTCGTGGCACTTGAGACAGCCCTGCTCGGTCCGGAAAGGCAACATCAGCCGCAGGTAAGGTTCCCCGTCGATATTCTGGATCGCCACGGCTTCTGTCACGCCGTCTGCGAAGGAACGCAGAGACTGGGCCTCCCAGTCATCCGGCGCGTTTTGCGGGTTGAGGGGATTCAGGCTGGTGATGCGGCTGCGGACTCCGAACTCGTTGCCGTACTCGTTCTGCATCTGGCGCAACATGTACGCCGGATTCATCAAAATCAACTGTTTTCCGGTCGTCGTGACAGCGGACTCTTCGGGGGCCGTCAGGTATGGGTTGAGCGGCGTACGCTCGGTCGGTGGAACATACACGCCCCCATGCGAGGTGGCCCATTTGCGAAAGCTCATGTCCTTCATGACATTCGAGCGGGCGGCCACTTTCGCCATGTGCTCCGCCTCTTCGGCTTCCCTGTGCAGATTGGCGATCAAGGAACCGCCAAGCAACAGCGTCCAGCAAACGACCATGAACAGGTAGGTTGGCAGATGCGGAAACCGGGTGCCGAAGGTCGAAGTCATCGCAAATGAATCAGCGCAGGCAACAGATCGAAAAGATCCGTAATCCTACTCCCCCGAAGCCCGCACCTTGTTCAACCACTTAAGCAGGGTCGCATAGAGTATTTCCGGCGTGACCGGCTTGGCGATGAAGTCATCCATGCCGGCCGCAAAGCATTGTTCCTTGTTCTCGGCAAAGGCATTCGCCGTCATCGCCAGAATGGGCGTTGCCGCATGGCCGGGCAGTTGCCGGATCTGCCGCGTCGCCTCCAGACCGTCGAGCGCCGGCATCTGCATGTCCATCAGGATCGCGGCGTAACGGCCTGACCGGGCCATGGCCACGGCCAGCTGGCCGTTCTCGGCTTCCTCGACCAGGAGACCCACGTCCGCCAACAGCATCCGGGCAATTTCACGGTTGACCGGCTCGTCTTCCGCCACCAGGATGAGCTTGCCGGCATGGTCGCGGCGAATGGCCTGTTCGGCGTCCTTGGCGCCGCCCCTGACGGGCGCCTCGCCGGCCGCGCCTTCCTTGCCGAGCACCGCCGTGAACCAGAAGGTGCTGCCCTGGCCCTCGGCGCTGGTCACGCCGACCGTGCCGCCCATGAGTTCGGCAATCTTCTTGGTAATCGCCAGCCCCAGGCCGGTACCGCCGTACTTGCGCGTGGTCGAGTTGTCGGCTTGCTCGAAGGCGCTGAAGAGCTTGGGCAGGGCATCGGCGGCAATGCCGATGCCGGTATCTTCGACGGCGAAGCGCAGGGTGGCGGTCGTGTCGGTGTGGGCGACCTCGGTCACCCGCAACGTGATCTGCCCCGTCTCGGTGAACTTGAGGGCGTTGGCCGCATAGTTGAGCAATGCCTGCTGCAGCCGGGTGGGATCGCCATGAAGATTGCGGGGCAGTGCAGCGGTTTCGATGTGGAAGTCCAGCCCCTGGTCGCGCGCCTTGTGGCCGAGCATCGAGGCAATATTGCCCAGCAGCGCTTCGATATGGACCGGCACATATTCCAGCGTGAACTTGCCGGCCTCGATCTTGGACAGGTCGAGCACGGAATTGATGATCTCCAACAGGTGCTTGCCCGCGCCTTCCATCTTGTCGAGCCTGTCGGTCTGCTCCGGCGTCAGCCCCGAACGGCGCAGGAGGTGGGCCATGCCGGTGATGGCATTGAGCGGCGTGCGGATCTCGTGGCTCATGTTGGCCAGGAAAGCGCTCTTGGCGATGTTCGCGGTCTCGGCCTGTTCCTTGGCCTCGACCAGCTCGCGCGTGCGCCGCTGCACCTGCTCGTCGAGACTGTCGCGCTGCCGCTCGACATCGGCCTTGCTTTCCATCAGCGCCTGCTGGCGCGCAGCGATCTCGTCGGCCATGCGGTTGAAATCCGTCGCCAGTTCGGCGATCTCGTCGGCACCCTGCGCCGGCACGCGCAAGGCATAGTCGCCATTGGCCAGCCGCTGCGCACTGCCGCGCAGCACCTCGAGCCGGCGCAACACGTACCGATCCATGAACAGGCCCAGCAGGATGAAAATCACCGCGAAGCCCACCAGGTCGCGCAGCATCCGCTCGCCGAAACGATTGAGCAGCGCGGCCTCGTAGCGTTCGAGCGGCAGCTTGATGCTCATCACCCCGCGCAGGTCGCCGAGCTGGTAGCCATAGGAGGCGTCGTAGTTCTGGCGGATGCTCTCCGGCGCAGCTTCCTTCGCGCCATGGCACTGCAGGCAATAGCCCTCGATCCAGATCGGCGCGGTGTAGTGGAACCAGCGCTTGCCGGTATCGTCCCGGATCGGCTGCATGTGCTGTTCCGCCTTGGGGTTGGCGCGAAAATAGTCCATCGCCGCCAACTCGAAACGGTCGGCGCGGTTGCCGGGATTGCGCGGCCGGTCGGACACGTTGTTGAAGTAGTAACCGTTGTCGGTCCAGTTCTTGTAGTCGGCCGCGATGCGGCTCATCGCATGGGCCGGGAGGAAACCGACGGTCTCGTCATTGACCGGCAGGCCGCTGGAAATGAATTGCTGGTGATACACCCGCCGCGTCGCCATCATGAACGCACGAATGGCCGCGACGTCGATCTCCTGCTCGATACGCTGATCATGGCTGATCTTGTGCCAGGACATGGCCAGATCAAGCACCAGCATCATGCCAAGTACCGCGCCCAACACCAGCCACATGCGGGTACGCAGTTTCATAGCATCTTTCTCCAAAATCCGAACCGCCGCATCATACGCTGCCCCAACGACTCCCCGGAAACAGGGAACGACCAGGCGTGCGTAATGTTTAGCCGGTTCCGGCCCGCGGGAAAAAGTCGGCGCCGGCGGGACGGCCCCCGCGATGCGAAACTGCGGCATCATGCGCACCCCGATCCAGCCCCGCCGCCCGCATGCCGCCCACCCCTCATCCCGCCGCCCTCGACTGGGGCATCGTCGCCATCTTCGCGATCGTTTATCTGGGCATGTTCCTCGGCGGGCTGCCGCGCCTGCGCCTCGACCGCGCGGGCGTTGCGCTGCTCGGTGCGATCGCGGTCATCGGCATCGGGGCGGTGACGACGGAGGAAGCCGCGCGCGCGGTCGACCTGCCGACGATCCTGCTGCTGTTCGCCTTCATGGTGGTCTCGGCGCAAATGCGGCTCGGCGGTTTCTACACGGCGGTGACGCGGGGCGTCGCCGCCCTGCCCCACTCGCCGGCCAGCCTGCTCGGCGCGCTGCTGGCGGTGGCGGCGGCCCTTTCGGCGGTGTTCTCGAACGATATCGTCTGCCTGGCGATGACGCCGGTGGTGGCGCGCATCTGCCTGCAGCGCGGCCTGCCGCCGCTGCCCTTCCTGGTCGGACTGGCCTGCGCGGCCAACATCGGCTCGGCGGCGACGCTGATCGGCAACCCGCAGAACATGTTGATCGGTGCGGTGCTGCAGCTCGATTTCGCGGCGTATGCCGCGCAGGCGCTACCGCCGGTAGCGCTGTCGCTCGCTGCCCTCTGGGCCCTGCTGGCATGGCGGCTGCGGCGCACCCCCGCCGGCGCCAGGCCGGTCGCGCTGCCCGCCGACGATGCGCCGACTTTCGATCGCTGGCAGACGATCAAGGGGCTGAGCGTCGCCGGCGCGCTGCTCGTCATTTTCCTGTTCACCGACTGGCCGCGCGAAGTGGCGGCGCTGGTGGCGGCCGGCGTGCTGCTGCTCTCGAAGCGGTTCCATTCCTCGCATGTGCTCGGCTTCGTAGACTGGGAACTGCTGGTGCTGTTCATCGGCCTGTTCGTCGTCAATCACGCCTTCGAAACCACCGGCCTCGCCGCGCAGGCGGTCGGCTGGCTGGCCGGCCATGGCGTGCATCTGGCCGAGCCGGGGCCGCTGTTCGTCGCCGGGCTGGCCTTGTCCAACCTCGTCTCCAACGTGCCGGCGGTGATGCTGCTGATGCCGCATCTTTCCGGACACGAATCCGCCACACTGCTCGCGCTGGTCAGCACCTTCGCCGGCAACCTGCTGCTGGTCGGCTCGATCGCCAACCTGATCGTCGTCGACCTGGCGAAAAAGGCGGACATCGCGATCGACTGGCGCGACCATGCAGCGCTCGGCGTGCCAATCACCTTTGTGACACTGGCGATCGTGTGGTTCTGGCTGGCGTGAGCCTGCCGAAAAAGTCGGCGGCGGCGGGACGGCACACGCTGAGCCGCTACTTTGGTGATATCGTTGCCCGGCCCGACCGTCCGTCCCCGTCCCGTTCATTGCCCCCATGTCCGCGCCTGTCGATCCCTCCGCCGCCGTCCCTGCCGACCTGCCGGCCATGCCGGGCTTCCAGCGCCAGATCGTGTTGCCGGTCATCGTCGTGCTGGTCGCCATCGTCGCCACGCTGATCGTCGGCTT
>CAYNCH010000057.1:0-8924 GCA_964395815.1 uncultured Methyloversatilis sp. | reverse complement strand
CGATGATGCCGGCCAGCAGCGTGTGGGCCCCGACGCCGGTGGCCTTGCAGCGCAACAGGCCGTCGCCGTTGATGGTCGCGGCGAATACCTTGTCGCCTGGCGCCTTGGCCACCGGCAGGCTTTCGCCGGTCAGCATCGATTCGTTGGCGCTCGAATGACCGGACAACACCGCGCCATCCACCGGCACGGCCTCGCCCGGCCGCACGACGACCACATCGCCGGGAATCAGGCTCTTGATCGGCAGCTCAACGAGCTGTGCCACGCCATCGATCATGCGTTCGACATGCGCCGTCTGCGGTTGCAGTCTCATCAGCGCCTCGATGGCGGCCGATGTCTTGGCCTTGGCACGCGCCTCGAGGATCTTGCCCATGAGCACCAGGGTAATGACGGTGGCCGAGGCCTCGTAATAGACATGCAGATGGGTCCAGTCGAGCAGCCAGATCGCCGTGCTGTAGAGCCATGCCACGCTGGTGCCGAGGGCGACCAGCACGTCCATGTTGCCGCTGCCGCCGCGTACGGCGTTCCAGCCGCCGACATAGAAACGCCAGCCCACCCAGAACTGCACCGGGGTCGCCAGCGCGAACTGCAGCCAGCGCGGAATGATGTCCTCGGTGTGGCACTCCGCACCGAGCGAGAAGCCGCCCTGGAACATGGCGGGCATCTGCGCCAGCAGCGGCAGGGTCAGGAGCAGGGCGATCCAGAAGCGCCGCAGCTCGGCACGATAGGCGGCCTCCTTGCGCGCCTTTTCCTCGCCGCGCGTGTCGGCGGTCGAGCGCGTCGCAGTAAAGCCGGTCTTGACGATGGTGGCGATCAGTTTGTCCACATCGGCCTGTACGGGGTCGAAGCGGATATGGGCACGCTCGGCCGGCAGATTCACGGTCGCTTCGACGCCCGGCAGTTTGTTGAGCTGGCGTTCGATGCGCGCCGAACAGGCGGCACAGGTCATGCCGCCGATGGCGAGCTCGACGGTATCGCAAGCGGCATGGTGGGCGGCATCACTCAAAGTTGATCGGCTCCGGCTTCTCGGTGGGACGATTTTCCTTGCTCCACGCCTCGTAGCCGCCGGCCATGGAAATCACGTTGGTGTAGCCGATGCGCTGCAACTGCACCGCCGACAGCGCGGCACGGCCGCTGGTGCGGCAGTAGATCAGGAACGCGCCCTCCTTGTTGGCGCACTCGGGCACCATGCCGATCTTGAATTCGAGGATGCCGCGCGGAATGTTGATCGCACCCGGCAGATGGCCGGCGGCATATTCTTCGTATTCGCGCACATCGATGATGACGCGCTTGCCGAGCAGTTGCTGGGCCTCGGCCGTGCCGAGCTCCTTGATTTGCGACTTGGCTTCGACAACCAGGTCGTGAGGGGTAATGGCCATGGGTCTCTCTCCGTGGATTCTTGTTTATGGGCGGACGACATTGTAAAGCCCATAAAGCCCATACCCGAGCACCAGCAGCCCGGAGACGATGCGCGTGGCACGCGCCTGGGCGAAACGGCGGAAGCGGGTGAGGAGCAAGCCGGCAAGCAGCAGGTTGGGCAAGGTGCCGAGGCCGAAGGCAAGCATCAGCAAGGCGCCCTGCCCCGCCGAACCGGCGGCCAGGGCTGTGGTCAGCGCGCTGTAGACGAGACCGCAGGGCAGCCAGCCCCACAGCAGGCCAAGCGGCAGCGCCTGGGCGATACCGCGCACCGGGAGGAAGCGTGCGGTGAGCGGCTGGAGGCGCCGCCATACGCCCTGCCCGCCGCGCTCCAGCCAGGCCAGCGTCTGCGTCGCACCGAGGAGGTAAAGACCCAGCGCAATCAGCATGAAGCTGGCGAACAGGTAGAGGCCGCGCTGCAACGCCAGCAGATCACCGAGGGTCGCGCCCAGCGCGCCGGCCAGCAGACCGGCGAGCGCGTAACTGGCGATGCGGCCGAGGTTGTAGGCGACATGGACGGCCGCCGCGGTGCCACTGCCTTGCGGCGACTGCAGCGACAGTGCGCCGACGATGCCGCCACACATGCCCGCACAGTGGCCCGCGCCCAGCAGGCCAACGATGAACAGGGCGAGGAAGCTGTTGTCAGGCACGGTCGCGGACGGGGGTGCCGTCCGGCCGGCACCGACTTTTACCGTGGCTCAAATGACCTTGGAGTAGCGCACGCGCTCGCGGTCGGCGCGCAGGTATTTGTCGAACACCATCGCAATGACGCGCACCAGCAGGCGGCCTTTCGGCTCGACAGTGATCCACTGGTCGTCGATGGTCAGCAAGCCGGCTGCCTCCATTTCCTTGAGGTCGGCCAGTTCGGCGGCGAAGTAGGACTTGAAGTCGATCAGGTGGGCGATCTCGATCGATTCGATCGACAGCTCGAAGTGACACATCAGCGCCTGGATGATCGAGCGGCGCAGCAGGTCGTCGGCGGTCAGCTCCAGACCACGCATGACCGGCAGCACGCCCTGATCGAGCGCATCGTAGTACTCGTCGAGGGTGCGGTAATTCTGGCAATAGGTCGGCCCGACCTTGCCGATCGCCGAGACGCCGAAGGCGAGCAGGTCGGCCTCGGCATGCGTCGAGTAGCCCTGGAAGTTGCGGTGCAGCCGCCCCTGGCGCTGCGCCACGGCCAGTTCGTCGTCGGGCTTGGCGAAGTGGTCCATGCCGATGAAGACGTAGCCGGCGTCGGTAAGGCGACGAATGGCGAGCTGGACGATCTGCAGCTTGGCATCGGGGGTCGGCAGGTCGGTCTCGTGGATGCGGCGTTGCGGCTTGGCCAGGTTGGGCAGATGCGCATAGTTGTAGATCGAGAGCCGATCCGGCGACAGCTTGATGACTTCGTCGAGCGTGTGGTTGAAGCTGATGACATTCTGCTTCGGCAGGCCGTAGATCAGGTCGACGGAGATGCCCTTGAAACCGAATTCACGCGCCGACTCGATGACCAGCTGCGTCTCTTCGAGACTCTGAATGCGGTTCACCGCCTGCTGCACGCGCGGGTCGAAATCCTGCACGCCGACGCTCATGCGATTGAAACCGAGCTCGGCGAGCAGCTTCACCGTCTCGCGATCGACCTTGCGCGGATCGACCTCGATCGAATATTCGCCATCGGGCAGCATCTTGAAGTGCTGCCAGGTCATTTCCATGAGGCGACGCATCTCGTCGTGCGACAGGAAGGTCGGCGTGCCGCCGCCCCAGTGCAGCTGGATGACTTCGCGGGGGCCGTCGAGGGCCGCCGCCTGCATGGCCATTTCCTTGCCGAGGTATTTCAGGTACTTGGCCGAACGCCCGTGATCCTTGGTGATGATCTTGTTGCAGGCGCAGTAATAGCAGATCGTGTTGCAGAAGGGGATGTGAAAGTATAATGATAGTGCCCGGCCGATCCCCCCAATCGTGCGCTTGCCCAACCATGAACGATAGGCATCAGCATCGAAAGCCTCGACGAAGCGATCGGCCGTCGGATAGGACGTGTAGCGTGGCCCGCTGACGTCAAAGCGGCGAATGATCTGCGGGTCGAAAATCAGTTCTTGGTAATGGCTCACGACGGCAATGAAAGTGCGTATTCAGGATAACCGGGGCAAAAGCACAGACAGCGGCGACAGCATCTGTCGCTCCTGCTTCATCTGCACTATGAGGCCTGCAGGATGCAGCAAGCACGCCCGGTCCACGTTGACGCAGATCAAAGCTCCTGTTTTGGCGAAGGGAATCGTTTCGTGCATGCCCGTCTAGCTCCGCTTACCGTGCCCGCCCTGCGTGAAGCCTGCTCGCAGTGCAACCTGCGCGAGCTCTGCCTGCCGGTCGGCCTGACCGACCGCGAACTCGGCCAACTCGACGAGCTGGTGAATCTGCGCCGGCGCATTCTGCGCGGCCAGCACCTCTATCGGGGTGGCGAGGCTTTCGAAGCGATCTACGCCATCAAGACCGGCTTCTTCAAGACCGACGTCCTGCTTGAAGATGGCCGCGAACAGGTCACCGGCTTCCAGATGGCCGGCGAGATCCTCGGTCTCGACGGCATCGGTTCGGAGAAGCACACCTGCAATGCCGTTGCGCTGGAAGACAGCGAGGTGTGCGTGATCCCGTTCAACGACCTCGAAAACTACTCGCGCGAAATCGGCGCGTTGCAGCACCACTTTCACAAGGTGATGTCGCGCGAGATCGTGCGCGATCATGGCGTGATGATGCTGCTGGGCATCATGCGCGCCGAAGAGCGGCTGGCCGCCTTCCTGCTCAACCTCTCGCAGCGTTTCACCGCACGCGGCTATTCGCCGACCGAATTCAACCTGCGCATGACGCGCAACGAAATCGGCTCCTACCTTGGTCTCAAGCTCGAGACCGTCAGCCGCGCCTTCTCGCGCTTTCAGGAGGAAGGCCTGATCACCGTCCACCAGAAGCACATCCAGATCCTGGACGTGGCAGGCCTGAAGAAACTGCTCTCCGAGCGGCGCGCCTGATCAGTCCAGGTAGGTCAGAAAACCGAGCAGATCCTTGGTCACCGCGACAGTGACGATCCAGCCGAATACCAGCACGGCCGCCAGTCCTGCGCCGATGCGCACGCGCGGGCTGCGTCCCGCCTGCAGTGCCAGTGCACCCAGGATGATGTAGGCGATGAGGCCGAAAATCTTTGCCGTCAGCCAGACGTCGATAAAGGGATACTGGCCGATCAGCACGGTCAGGGCAATCGCCGCGGTGAGCAGAAGCACATCATTGACGTGCGGTACGATCCGCAGCCAGCGCCGTCCCGTCAGCGCCGACTTTTGCAGGTGCAGCAAACCGCGCAGGCAGAAGCCCGTGATGCTGAGCACCACGCAGGTGACATGCAGGTGCTTGATTGCCAGATAAAGCATCGTTCCAGACCGATCAAAGAATGTTAAGGTTGCGCCCCACGGAGAGAGATTCATGACACAGAATACCGAAAACCGCATCGACATCCCCGCCCTGCTGTCGCGCCTGCCGCTGTTCCAGGAACTGACCCCCTCCCAGGTGGATCACATCGCCGGCCAGACGCGCGAAAAACGCCTCGCCAAGGGCGAAATGCTCTTCCAGAAGGGCGATCCGTCGCGCGGTTTCTACGTGATCGTCTTCGGCCAGCTCAAGCTCGCCTTTCCCTCCTCGTCCGGCAACGAAAAAGTCGTCGATATCCTCGGGCCCAAGCAGAGTTTCGGCGAAGCAGTAATGTTCATGGATCGCCCCTATCCGGTCTTCGCCGAGGCGATCTCCGACACGCTGTTGCTGCATGTCGCCAAGGATGCCGTCTTCGAACTGCTCGTCAGCGACCCGTCGTTCGCCCGGCACATGCTCGCCGGCCTGTCGATGCGCCTGCACTCGCTGGTGCAGGACGTCGAGTCCTACTCCCTGCGGTCCAGCGCCCAGCGCGTAATCGGTTACCTGTTGCAGCATTGCCCGAACGAAGGCAACGGCAATTGCGAGGGCAGCATCGAGATCACCTTGCCGACCTCGAAACAGATCATCGCCTCGCGGCTCAATCTCACCCCGGAAACCCTGTCACGCATCTTCCACGATCTTGCCGATGCAAGCCTGATCTCGGTACAAGGCAAACAGATCACCATCGGCAGCCTCAAGCGGCTGCGCGAATACGATCTCTGAAACGGCGATAGGCCCGCACCGTCAGCATCAGGTTGTACGCCAGCCAGCCACAGTCGAGGGCAAATGCCAAACCGGCCACCCGAGCCACTGCGGGGAACCAGACAGCCAACAGCAGCAAGGCCAGCGCCAGGAGATGAATGCGAAGTTGCCGGCGCATCGCCGGTTCGGCCAGCATCTGGTTCATCGTCGGCGGCAGGGTACCCAACCCGCACAGGCGCTGCAAATGCAGCCAGCAGATGAATGGCATGATCTTGTAAAGCATGCCGGCAATCGCCGAAACGAACACTCCCACCATGGCCAGCATGCCGACCCAGACGGCCGCGCGCGGATCACTGCCAAACTCGGGGAAAGCCGCGAAAACGAGTGCCGACAACAGAATCGCCAGCAGGCTCACCATCGCGGTACGAAAGAACAGCAGCGTGGCATCGCCAACCTTGCGCCGCCTCCGGCTTTGCAGATACAAGGTCCCACCCGCAAACAGCCCCGCCACCCCCAAGCCCCCCAGGAAGATTGCCTTGAAGCCGCTTTCGTTAGCGCCGACGAACTGCAGCGACCATAGCAGTACTACCGCCAGCAGCAGCAGCGGGATACCGCGCGCCAGCCACGCCGGATAGGCAGGTGTGAGCTGGAACATCGGCACGACGAAATAGGAAACGCCGGCCAGCAACACTAGCGCCCAGCCGCCCAGTCCCCACGCCGCATGGATATCGGTCAGCATCAGCAGCGGCCATTCGGCGCCGCGCGCCAGTCCGGTCGCCAGTGTCGCTCCGAGCGCCATCGTCACCAGCAGGGCGACAAGAGAGATGCGCAGGGCCATGATCGTCGGCCCACGCGCCGGCGTGCGCCACAGGGCTTGACTGACGACGATGCCGAAAAATCCGATGCCGAGCACGAAACCATGGGCCGCCGCAGTAAACAGGATGGGCTGCTGGGTCAAAAATGCAGAAACCAGCAGAATCGCGGCTACCGCCAGCATTGGATGGACAAGGCCGGCGACCAGCCTTGGGCGCCAGATATTGCCGCCGGCCGCAACCGGAACGAACTGCAGCAACGCACCACACATCGCCTGCAGCATGAAGCCGACGACCAGCAGGTGTGTCGCAGCCAGTGCCCCCGGCATCCAGCGCGAGGCGAGCATCTCGCCACCCTGCAGGAACAGCAGCAGGCCGGCGGCGATGCCGAATAGCGGCGCGGTGAGGAAAAAACGGAAAGGCACCGCGATCGGCGGCGCCTGCTCGAAGGAAAGATTCGGATGCATCGCAACGGCCGGCGCGGGTCAGGCGCGACGGCGGATGCGGATCTCGTGGGTTCCGTCGTCCAGCAGTTGTTCCTTCCAGAGATACCCGTTGTTGCGCAACACATTGAAGAGCGGCTGCGGCTGGCAATAGAGCAACATCACCAGCTCGCCCCCGGGCGGCAGGGTGTCGAGTGCGGACAGGGCACGCTCAAGCGGTTCGGGCGGCTGCATCTCGCGGCCGTCGATCACCACGCAGTCGGCATTCAGGTTGTCTGACACGTTGCTTCAAGCCTCTCGCTGAGGAGCGGGCCCAGTGTGCCGGACTGGTTCGCCAGGCTACGGTCGCACATCGGATAGAGGATGTTTTCTTCCTTCATGTTGTGCTGCTGCATGAGGATCAACAGGGTTTCGGCCGCACCGGCGAATCCGTCCGCGGCACGTGACTGCAGGCTGGCCTGCATTTGTTCGACGAGCTCGCGCATCTGGGCGTGCTCGAAACGCATCATCTGGGTCGGCCCACCCGTCATGCCGGTCGCCGCCTCGAAAGCCGGAAACAGCACTTCCTCTTCAGTACGGAAATGGGTTTCCAATTCCTGATGAAATGCCTGGAAGTCACGTGCAGCAGACGACCAGTCGCCCTTGGCGACGGCGGCCTCGGCATCCGCGAACAGCGTGTCGCAGTGCTTGTGGTGGCGATGCATCGGGTCGGTCAATACGGTGGCAGCGGTCATGGCACTCTTCGCAAGGCAGCAGCCCGAGCGGCTGCGATGCGTCATTTTCGCCAGCTGCCGGGGCACCCGCCTTGACGCGGGTCAACCCCTCCTGCGCCCTGCAGCAAGCTCAGGTCTTGACGACCCCCACCTCAAGCTGGGCGAACCAGTCGATGAAGCGACGCACCTGCTCGCCGCGGTAGATCGCGCCGTGCTGGGGACACATCATCTCGATATCCAGCTGGCTGACGCGTGCACACCAGTCGCGCTTGGCTTTCTCCGAACCCATCCACCGCCGATGAAAACCCTCGGCATGGCGAATGTGGCGATCGAAGTCCTCGACATACAGGTTGTCCTCGCCCGCCGGCAGCAAGGCGGCGCCGATATCTCCGGAGAACAGGATCTTCGCTTTCGGATCGTAGAGGTTGAAATTGCCGGATGAATGGAGATAGTGTGCCGGAATCGCCTGCAACCGCTGCCCCCCGATCATGATGTCCGCGCCGTTGTCGGGAATTGCGATGAAGGTCTCCTGGTCGCCGCCGAAATGCGGAACGAAACCGGTCCACAGCCAGCTGACATAGCACTTGATGCGCGGATTGAATTCGCGCCACAGAGACAGCGAAGAAATGATGTCCGGATCCTGGTGGCTGGCGAAGATCTTGTCGATCTTGCGCGGATCGAACTCGGTGGAGAGTGCGGAAAAAACCGCCGGAAAAATTTCGTTGCCGCCCGGGTCGAGCAGGATCGCATCGTCGGCATCGACGACCAGATATTCATTGGTATCGATCAGGTAATTCGGCCGGTTCGGATCCCGTACGATGGCGATCCATTTGTGACTGCCGGCTTCGAAAATGACACGGGCGGTTTTCATGGCTGGTCGTCCTGTTGCTTGGTGAGACTTTCGAGGGAGCGCTGGATTTCACCGATGTTGCGCTCGAAATCGCTGGACACCTGCATCAGCGCGGTTGAGAAGGGTCCGCCATAGGCCGCCTCGATTTTCGCGGAGCGCGCCAGCAGGCTGCCCATTTCGACAAGCTGGGCCGTATCGGCAATCGTCTGCCCTAGACGGCGTTGCAGTGCGCCGATCTGTTCGCGCTGACGCGCATTGGCCTGATTGTGGCGGGTACGCATCAGATCCTCGACCAGGCGGCTGGCACTCGCCGACTCCTTGCGCGTACGCTCGAGCACACCGTTGAGCCGCGCTTGCTTGACCATGGCCGTGACCGTCGCCACACTGCCATAGGTCATGTCGCGCAACTGCGTCATCTGCTTTTGCAGATCGGTGGCAAAACGGCGCAACTCGTTCGACAGCACACCGAAGCCGAGCGCGGTCTGGCCGGCGCGCTTGGCGAGAAAGATCGCGTTCATCGCCATCAGGTTGATCTTGAACGCCGTCGCCACCACGCTCTTGA
>CAYNCH010000056.1:0-8944 GCA_964395815.1 uncultured Methyloversatilis sp. | reverse complement strand
GCCCCGGCGGTGGCTTCACGGCCTTTGTAAACCTTCAGCTGCGACAGGGGCTGGTCTTTTTCGTAGAGCCGGATCGCTTCGTAGGCACGGTAGCCATAGTGGAGCAGCGCCAGCGTTTCCTGCACGCGCGCGTTGTCGGAAGCGGTGCCGAGCACGATCGCGGTCAGGCGACGCGCACCGTCGTCGCGTGAAGCGACAAGGCAATACCCGGCTGATTCGGTATGGCCGGTCTTGACGCCGTCGATGGCCTTGTCCAGCCACAGCAGGCGGTTGCGGTTGGGCTGGCGGATCTTATTCCAGGTGTAGTCCTTGATCTTGTAGAGCGCGTAATCCTCGGGGAAGTCGCGGACCAGCGCGGCGGTCAGGCGCGCGAGATCGTGGGCCGTGGTCAGGTGCGAAGGGTCGGGCAGGCCGGTGGCATTGACATAGTGCGTGTCCGTCATGCCGAGGCGGCGTGCTTCGGCATTCATCAGGGCGACGAAGGCTTCTTCCGTCCCCGCCGCGGCTTCGGCCAGCGCGACGGCGGCATCGTTGCCGGACTGGACGATCAGGCCGTGCAGCAGTTGTTCGACGGTCACCGTCTGCTTGGGGTCGATGAACATGCGCGAACCAATGGCCTTCCAGGCCTTTTCGGATACCGGGACCACCTGGTCGCGCTTGAGCCGGCCGTCGCGCAGGGCGGCGGAGACGACGTAGGACGTCATCATCTTGGTGAGGGAGGCCGGCTCGACTTTCTGTTCGGCATTCCGGGCGGCCAGTACCTGCCCGGTGTGATGATCGACCAGTAGCCAGGCGCGGGCGGCCAGGGCTGGAGGGGGCTCCACGGCGGCGTGGGCGGCGGTGGCGAAGAGGAAAAGAAATGCCAGCAGGCGATGCAGGAAATGCATGGGCAGGAAAACCGGGAGGAGGGGGATGGGGAAATTATAGCGTCGCGCTGCGGGCGACTATTTGACGAGGACGCTGGGCAGGTCGAAGGCGAGCTTCAGCTGCTCGGCGATCCGCCGAGCCTCGGTGGCGTCCGTCCAGGGCCCCAGCTGGAGCCGATGGAGATTGCCGACGCTGCGAACCAGCAGCCGTTCGCCGAGGTCGCCGAGCATGCGCGCGAGCCTGGCGCGCAAGGCCTCGGCGTTGTCGCGGTTGCCGAACGCGCCCAACTGGAGAAAATGGCCGCCGGGCTCCTCGATATCGCGCAAGGTATCGGCGGCCGGATCCCGGGCCGCCATTTGCAGGGGTGCCGATTCCGTCGGCAATTGGCCGGGCGCGATGCTCTCGACGACCACCTGGCCGCTGCCCTGGGCAACCAGGCCGAGCTTCCACGCCGCGGTATAGGACAGGTCGATGACACGCTCGTGCAGGAAGGGGCCGCGATCATTGATGCGCACCACCACCGAGCGGCCGGTTTCCGGACGGGTTACCCGCGCGTAGGAGGGGATCGGCAGCGTCGGGTGCGCGGCCGTCATGCCGAACATGTCGTAGGCTTCGCCGCTCGAGGTTTTCTGGCCGTGGAACTTGCGGCCGTACCAGCTTGCCACGCCCTGCTGACGGAACGGTGCGCGCGCCGTCAGTGGCACGTAGTCGCGACCGAGCACGTTGTAGGGACGATTGGCGAAACGGTGCAGCGGTTCGTCGCGCGGCACGGCATCCGGTACGGCGGCCAAGTCGATCGTGATCTCCGCGGCCGGACCGTCGTCCTGATAGAAGCCGCCGCCACCGACGGACGGAAAAGTCGGTGCCGGCGGGACGGCGGCCGGCTTGGGCGGCTGGCCGCCGCAGGCGGCCAGCAGCAACAGGGGAACGAGAAAGGCGGTCTTTTTCACTTTTGGACGAGCATGCGGTTGTTCTGGATCGACATCAGGATGCCGATACCCAGCATCAGGGTGACCAGCGCCGTGCCGCCGTAGCTGACGAGCGGCAAGGGCACTCCGACCACCGGCAGGATGCCGGACACCATGCCCATATTGACGAATGCGTAGGTAAACAGGATGAGCGTGACGGCACCCGCGAGCAGACGGGAGAACAGTGTCGCCGCGTTGGCGGCGATCAGCAGGCCGCGGCCGATCAGCAGCGAGTAAAGCACCAGCAGGACGAAGTTGCCGATCAATCCGAACTCTTCCGACCAGACGGCGAATATGAAGTCGGTGTGGCGCTCGGGAAGGAAATCGAGCTGGGCTTGCGAGCCTTCCCCCCAGCCCTTGCCGAACAGGCCGCCCGAACCGATGGCGATGGTGGACTGGATGATATGAAAGCCCTTGCCGAGCGGGTCCTTCTCCGGGTCGAGCAGCATCAGGATGCGCTGACGCTGGTAGTCGTGCAGGAGGTTCCAGGCCAGCGGAGCGGCCGCGGCCGCCGCGGCGGCGAGGCCGAAGATCACTTTCCAGGGGAGACCGGCCAGGAAGATGACGAAGAAGCCCGAGGCAAAGACCAGGATCGAGGTGCCCAGGTCGGGCTGCCGGAGGATCAGCACCAGCGGCAGCAACAGGATCGCCGTGGCCATGGCGTAGTCGCGCAGCCGCAGCAGCGCTTCATGTTTCTGGAAATACCAGGCCAGCATCAGCGGCATGGCGATTTTCATGAGTTCGGAGGGCTGGATGCGTATGAAACCGAGATCGAGCCAGCGGCGTGCACCTTTCGAGACATCGCCAAACAGGGCCACGGCGATCAGCAGCAACAGGCCGAGCAGGTAGATCGGCGGCGCGAAATACATCAGGCGCGGTGGTGGAATCTGTGCGACGACCCGCATGACGACCAGCGCGAGGGCGAAGTGCGTCAGGCTGGTTCCCAGGCGCCCGGGTGAAGCGCTGGCCATGATGATCAATGCGACCGACAACAAGAGCAGAGTGAAGGCCATCAGGGGGCCGTCGATGGGGGCGATCAGTTTCTGCCATAGCGTGCGGATCATCAGTCGGCCGCTCCCGCCGTAGCTGCGGGCGTACTCCCCGGCGCGCTGAGCGCCGGCTGCTTGCCGAGCAGGTAGTAGTCGAACACCTTGCGGGCGATGGGTGCCGCAGCCTGGCTGCCGAAGCCGCTGTTCTCGACGAGGATTGCGAGCGCGATGGCCGGCTTGTCGGCGGGTGCGAAAGCGATGAACAGCGCGTGGTCGCGGAATTCCTGGCCCACCCTGCCCTCGACGTATTTTTCGCCACGCAGCGAGAACACCTGTGCGGTGCCGGTCTTGCCGGCGGAAACGTATTTGGCGCCCTTGAAGGCGCGCGCGCCGGTACCCTCGATGTTTACGCCAACCATCGCATCCTTGACGACCTTGAGATGCTCGGGCTTGAGCGGAAGCGTCCTGATCGGTTCCGGCTCGATCAGTGTCTTTTCGCCGGTACGCGTATCGGTGACGTAGTGTACGAGATGCGGCTTGAACATCACGCCGTCGTTCGCCAGCGTGGCCATTGCGCGCGCGAGCTGGATCGGCGTGTAGCTGTTGTAGCCCTGGCCGATGCCGATCGAGATCGTCTCGCCGGCGTACCATTTCTGCTGTTCCGGCTTGCGGAAGCGTTTCTTCTTCCATTCCGGCGAGGGCAGCACCCCCTCGGCTTCGCCCTCGATGTCCACACCGGTCTTCTGGCCGAAGCCGAACTGGCCCATGAAGCGCGCGATGGCATCGATGCCCATGTCGGCAGCGAGCTGGTAGTAGTAAGTGTTGCAGGATTCGACGATCGACTTGTACATGTTCACCATGCCGTGACCACCCACCTTGTCGTCGCGGAAGACGTGGCCGCCAAAGTTGAAAAAACCCGGATCGGCGATGGCCTGTTCCGGGGTCCGCTTGTCGGTCGTCAGCGCAGCGAGCGCCATGTAGGGCTTGAAGGTCGAGCCGGGCGGATAGGCACCGTTGAGCGCACGGTTGACCATCGGCTTGTCCGGCGAGTTGTTGAGTTCGTCCCAGTCCTGGGTGGAGATGCCATCGACGAACAGGTTGGGATCGTAGTTCGGCACGGAGACCAGTGCGAGGATGCCGCCGGTGGTCGGCTCGATCGCCACGAGCGCACCGCGCCGATCGCCGAAGGCCTGCTCGGCGATGCGCTGCAACTGGCTATCGACGGTGAGCGTCAGGTTGTTGCCGGCGATGGGCGCAATGCGCGAAAGTGTCCGCACCGGTCGCCCGGCGGCATCCACCTCGACCTGCTCGTAGCCGGTGGTTCCATGCAGTTCGAATTCATAGTGTTGTTCGAGACCGGTCTTGCCGAAATGCTCGGTGCCGCGATAGTTGATCTCGGCTTCCTCGCGTTCGATGCGGCCCATGTCGCGCTCGGAAACACGGCCGATGTAGCCGAGCAGGTGCGAAGCGAAAGCACCCTGCGGATACTGGCGGAACAGTCGTGCCTTGATGTCTACGCCGGGAAAGCGGAAGCGTCGGGCGATGAATTTCGCCACCTCACCGTCGGTCAGTCGGGTGCGGATCGGCAGCGACTCGAAACGCTTGTTTTCCTCCATCAACTTCTTGAAGCGACGGCGGTCCTTGGGCTCGATGGTGATGAACTCGGCCAGCGCATCGATGGTGGCGTCGAGGTTGGGCACCTGGGTTGGCGTGATCTCCAGCGTGTACGCCGAGTAGTTGCGCGCCAGCACCTCGCCGTTGCGGTCCAGGATGAGGCCCCGGTTCGGCGGCAGCGGCACCAGCGAGATGCGGTTTTCCTCCGCACGCGTCTGGTAGTAATCGTGCTGCAGCACCTGCAGCCAGAAAAATCGCGCAAACAGCGCGATGAAGCAGATCAGCACGAAGCCGCCGGCGAGAGCGACGCGGCGATTGAACTGTTCGATGCCTTCCTGGGGATTGACGAAGTCCATCAGTCCGTCATATCGGGCGATTCTCGTCCCGCTCCACGGGCTGGTACTGCGGCAGCAATAGCAGATAGCTGAGCGGATGCCAGAGCAGCATGGCGACAAGACTGGAGAGGAAATAGACGATGCCGGGAAACTCGGCACCGGTCGCCAGCCGCACCAGCAGCATGACCAACTGCGTGCCGAGCAGCAACGGCAGTACGTGCAAGGCCTGCTGGGCGAGCGGGAACCAGAGTACGCGCCGCGAGAGGCTCCCGGCGGCAAAGGCGAGCACTACGTAGGCAAGAGCATGCTGCCCCATCACGGCCGCATTGGCGACATCCATGCCCAGGCCGAACACGAAGGCCGTGCCCATGCCGATCTTCAGCGGCTGGTGAATGCACCAGAAGACCAGCGTCAGCGCCACCCAGTCGGGGATGCCTGGCAGACGGCCAAAGGGAATCAGGTTGAGGGCGAAGGCTGCTGCCAACGAAAGATAGATGAACCAGAGCTGGGCCGGTAGCAGGATGCGGCGGGAGGAGTGGGTCGGCTGGATCATCGGGCGGATCCTTTGCGGTCCTTCGTCTTGGCAGCGGGCGCGTCTGCCGTTTCGGGAACAGGCGGTGGCGGCGGACGACGACCCAGCAACAGTACCTGTCCATGACGTTCGACCCCTGCCAGGGGGGCGCACTCGATGCGCGCGAAGGAAAACGAGTTGTCGCGATCGATGGCTTCGACGCGCGCTACCGGCAGGCCCGGCAGGAAGATGCCGTCAAGACCTGACGTGATCAGTGTGTCGCCTTGTTGGATGTCGGCATTCGTGGACATGAACTTCAACTCCAGCACCCCGCTGCCGGCACCGGCCAGCACGGCGCGTTGGCCGGTCCGGGCGACCTGTACCGGGATCGCCTGATTCTTGTCGGTCAGCAGCGTGACTTCGCTGGACAACGGAAAGGCCCGGGTGACCTGGCCGATGACGCCAATGTCGTCGATGACGGCCTGGCCAGCCTCGATGCCATGCGTCGAACCGAGGTTGATCACGACGCGGCGTGAAAACGGGTCGCGTGCGGCGTACAGGATCTCGGCGGCCTGCGTGGGTACGTCGATGCGGTCGCGCATGTCGAGCAGTGCGCGCAGACGGCGATTTTCTTCGTCGAGATGGGCCTGGCGCAGCAGCAGGCTGGCCTGGGCAGTCTGGCGTTGCCGCAGCTCGGCGTTTTCTTGTTGCAGGCGGACGAGGCTGGCGAAATAATTGCCTGCTTCACCGGCACCTTCGACCGGCAACAGGACGGCTTTTTGGAGTGGCCAGAGCAGGGCGCCAACCGCCATGCGTGTCGGTTCGAGGGTATGGAAACGCAGGTCGGCAACCAGCAACAGCAGGGACAGGGCCACGAAGAATGCCAGCCGTGCGAGCGGCGCCGGCCCACGTTTGAAGAACGGTGGCGGCGCTTGGCCAATATGACCGGCGGCAGACATCAAGACGGTGCGCTCCCCTGCAATGCGGACGCGGCGCAGATCTTCTGCGCCGCCTTGCAGACTACGGGCAAGGGGGATTACTCGGTGGCGAAAATACTACCGAGTTTGTCCATCTTTTCGAGCGCGAGGCCGGAACCGCGGACGACACAGGTCAGCGGGTCGTCGGCGACGATCACTGGCAGACCGGTTTCTTCCATCAGCAGGCGGTCGAGGTCGCGCAGCAAGGCACCGCCACCCGTCAGCACCATGCCCTTTTCGGCGATGTCGGCGCCGAGTTCGGGCGGGGTGTGCTCGAGCGCGATCTTCACCGCGCCGACGATCTGATTGAGCGGATCGGACAAGGCCTCGAGGATTTCGTTGGAAGAAATGGTGAAGCTGCGCGGGATCCCCTCGGCAAGATTGCGGCCCTTGACCTCCATTTCCTGGACTTCGGAACCGGGGAAGGCGGAGCCGATCCCCTTCTTGATTGCCTCGGCGGTGGTCTCGCCGATCAGCATGCCGTAGTTGCGGCGGATGTAATTGATGATCGCATCGTCGAACTTGTCGCCGCCGACGCGTACCGAACCGGCATAGACCATGCCGCCCAGCGAGATGACCCCGACTTCCGTGGTGCCGCCGCCGATGTCGACGACCATCGATCCGGTGGCATCCGACACCGGCAGGCCGGCGCCGATCGCCGCGGCCATCGGTTCCTCGATCAGGTAGACGTTGCTCGCACCGGCACCGAGCGCCGATTCGCGAATCGCGCGGCGTTCGACCTGCGTCGAGCCGCAGGGTACGCAGATGATGATGCGCGGGCTGGGCGACAGCAACCGCGAGTCATGCACCTTCTTGATGAACTGCTTGAGCATCTGTTCGGTGACGGTGAAGTCGGCGATCACGCCGTCCTTCATCGGTCGGATGGCGGTGATGTTACCCGGCGTCTTGCCGAGCATCTGTTTTGCGGAGGCGCCGACGGCCTGGATGGTCTTCTTGGCGTTCGGGCCGCCTTCGGTGCGGATCGCGACGACCGAGGGCTCGTCCAGCACGATGCCCTTGCCGCGGACGTAGATCAGCGTGTTCGCGGTGCCCAGGTCAATCGCCAGGTCATTGGAAAAATAGGAGCGCAGAAAGGAAAACATTGGGGTCCCGTATAGGCAAAAGGCAGCTGCCGCTGGCTCTCGACAACCGAGAGGGGCGCTGCCGGAATGATTGGCGCTTATGATACCCTAACGGCCCAGCGCCATAAGCGCCGTACACCATGTCTTTCCCACGCTAATCCAGAAAAATCATGTCCTTGAGCCTGGACGATGTCAGCCGCATCGCGCGCCTGGCACGTATCGAAATTTCCCCCGCCGAAACTGTGCAGACCCGCGATCAGCTGAACGGCATCCTTTCCTTCGTCGAGCAGCTGCAGGCGGTGAATACCGATGACATCGCGCCGATGGCCCATGCCGTCGATGTCGTGCAGCGCCTGCGCCCCGATGCCGTCATCGAAGACGATCGTCGCGACGCATTTCAGGCGATCGCCCCCGAAACCGAGGCAGGCCTCTACCTCGTGCCGCAGGTGATCGAATGATCAATTCATCGCTCAAGGAACTCGCTGTCGCGCTGGCGCAGAAAAAGATTTCCAGCGTCGAGCTGACGACGCTCTTTCTCGACCGCATCGAGAAACTCAACCCAACGCTCAACGCCTTCGTGACGGTCGATCGCAACAAGGCGATGCAGCAGGCCAGTGCCGCAGATCGGAAAATCGGCGCCGACAGGACGGCGCTGACCGGCATCCCCCTCGCCCACAAGGACATTTTCTGCGCACACGGCTGGCGCACCACGTGCGGCTCGAAGATGCTCGACAATTTTGTCGCGCCCTACGACGCCCACGTCGTCGCGCAGCTGAATGCCGCCGGGATGGTGACGCTCGGCAAGTGCAACATGGACGAATTCGCGATGGGTTCGTCGAACGAAACGTCCTGCTTCGGCCCGGTGAAGAATCCGTGGAATACCGCCTGCGTTCCGGGTGGCTCTTCGGGAGGATCGGCTGCGGCGGTCGCGGCACGTCTTGCGCCGGCCGCCACCGGTACCGACACCGGCGGCTCGATCCGCCAGCCGGCGGCGTTGTGCGGCCTGACCGGCCTGAAGCCGACCTATGGCGTCGTCAGCCGCTACGGCATGATCGCCTTCGCCTCCTCGCTCGACCAGGGCGGGCCGATGGCCAAGTCGGCAGAGGACTGCGCGTTGCTGCTGAATGGCATGGCCGGTTTCGATCCGCGCGACTCGACCTCGCTGGAGCGTCCGGTCGAGGACTACGCGCGTGATCTGGACAAGCCGCTCGACGGCTTGAAGATCGGGCTGCCGCGGGAATTCTTCGGTGCCGGCATGGACGACGGCGTGCGTGCCGCGGTCGAGGCCGCGCTCGCCGAATACCGCAAGCTCGGGGCGAAGACCGTCGAAGTGAGCCTGCCCAACTCCGGCCTCTCGGTGCCCGCCTACTATGTCATCGCGCCGGCGGAGGCCAGTTCGAACCTGTCGCGCTTCGATGGCGTGCGCTACGGCCACCGTGCCGCGGAATACGCCGATCTCAATGACATGTACGCCAAGAGTCGTGCCGAGGGCTTCGGCGCCGAGGTGAAGCGCCGCATCCTGATCGGCACCTACGTGCTCTCGCACGGCTACTACGACGCCTACTACCTGCAGGCGCAGAAGCTGCGCCGCATGATCGCCG
>CAYNCH010000055.1:0-8954 GCA_964395815.1 uncultured Methyloversatilis sp. | reverse complement strand
TCGGTCTCGAAGCCAAGAAGATCATGGATGCCGGCGGTCTTGTCAGGGATGACATCATCATCGGTCTGGTCAAGGACCGCCTCAAGGAAGACGACTGCAAGAGCGGTTACATGTTCGACGGCTTTCCGCGCACGATTCCCCAGGCCGAAGCGATGAAGGAAGCCGGCGTGCCGATCGACTTCGTGCTCGAGATCGACGTACCTGACAGCGAGATCGTCGCCCGCATGAGCGGCCGTCGCGTACATGTGGCCTCGGGCCGCACTTACCATGTCAAATTCAATCCGCCCAAGGTCGAAGGCAAGGACGACGAAACCGGCGAGCCGCTGATCCAGCGCGATGACGACAAGGAAGAAACGGTGCTGAAGCGCCTCGAGGTTTATCACCAGCAGACCGAGGCGCTGGTCGGTTACTACGGCAAGTGGGCCGAGAGTGGCCAGCCGGGCGCACCCAAGTATCGCAAGATCAATGGCCTTGGCAAAGTCGACGCGGTTCGCGATGCCGCCTTCGCCGCACTGAAGTAATCGATACCGACAGGGAGAACAGCACATGGCAGCCAAGAAAATGAATGCGTTTTATGCGCAGTCGGGCGGTGTGACCGCCGTCATCAACGCCTCCGCCTGCGGTGTCATCGAAACCGCGCGCAAGCACAAAGACAAGATCGGCAAGGTCTATGCCGGCCGCAATGGCATCATTGGCGCATTGACCGAAGATCTGATCGACACCACCAAGGAGTCGGCTTCCGCGATCGCCGCACTACGACACACACCCTCGGGTGGTTTCGGCTCCTGCCGCTACAAGCTGAAATCGCTGGAAGCCAACAAGCGCGAGTCCGAGCGCCTGATCGAGGTGTTCAAGGCACATAACATCGGCTATTTCTTCTACAACGGTGGCGGCGACTCGGCCGACACCTGCTATAAAGTCTCGCAATTGTCGGAAAAGCTCGGTTATCCCGTGCAGGCCATCCATGTGCCGAAAACCGTCGATAACGACCTGCCGATTACCGACAACTGTCCGGGCTTCGGTTCCGTCGCCAAGTACATCGCCGTGTCGACACTGGAGGCGACCTACGATGTGCGTTCGATGTGCGCCACCTCCACCAAGGTGTTCGTGCTTGAAGTGATGGGGCGTCATGCCGGCTGGATCGCAGCCGCGGGCGCGATGGCCTCGACCGAGGCTACCGAGCTGCCGATCGTCGTGCTGTTCCCAGAGGTGCTGTTCGACCAGAAGAAGTTCCTCGCCAAGGTGGAGAGCCTGGTCAAGAAATTCGGCTTCTGTACGGTGGTCGTGTCCGAGGGCTGCCATTGGCCCGACGGCAAGTTCCTCGCCGAGCAGGGCACGCGCGATGCCTTCGGCCATGCCCAACTGGGCGGCGCAGCTCCGGTCGTGGCCAACATGATCAAGGAAGCGCTCGGTTACAAGTTCCACTGGGGTGTCGCCGACTACATGCAGCGTGCCGCGCGCCATATCGCCTCGAAAAGCGACGTGGATCAGGCCTATGCGATGGGCAAGGCGGCCGTCGAGTTCGCCCTCAAGGGCCACAACTCGGTGATGCCGACCGTCGAGCGTCTCTCGAACAAGCCGTATAAGTGGAAAGTCGGCATGGCGCCACTTTCGAAAGTGGCCAACGTCGAGAAAATGATGCCGAAAAACTTCATCACCAAGGATGGTTTCGGCATCACCGAGAAGTGCCGCGAATATCTTGGCCCGCTGATGAAGGGCGAGGACTATCCGCCCTATGGTGCCGACGGTTTGCCGAAGTATGTGACGTTGAAGAATATTGCAGTTGCTAAAAAGCTGCCGATTTTCACACTGTAAAGCACTGCCTTTGATGTCCCCAACAACCCGCCCCTGCTCAGGGGCGGGACGATTACAATTCGATAAGCTTCACTTATCTTTTAAATAGGGGGGTCTATGTCTTCGGGTCTGATATTTGCGTTGGTCTGTGCGGTAGGAGCGATTGCGTACGGCTGGATATCCACGCAGTGGATACTCGCGCAAGCGACAGGTAATGAGCGTATGCGTGAAATTTCCGCCGCCGTGCAGGAGGGGGCGCAAGCGTATCTCAAACGCCAATACACGACGATCTCGATGGTCGGCATCGTGCTGGCCATCATCATCGCCATTTTCCTGAACATGGCGACGGCGGTCGGTTTCGTCATCGGCGCGGTGCTTTCGGGTGCAGCCGGCTTCATCGGCATGAACGTGTCGGTACGCGCCAATGTGCGGACCGCCGAGGCAGCCAGCAAGGGCCTCAATGAAGCGTTGAATGTGGCGTTCAGGGGTGGTGCCATTACCGGCATGCTCGTGGTGGGCCTGGGCCTGCTCGGAGTCGCCGGTTATTACGCCATCCTCAAGTCCATGGCGGGCGACACCAGTCTCGATCATGTGCTGCATCCGCTGGTCGGTCTTGGCTTCGGCTCTTCGCTGATTTCGATCTTTGCCCGTCTTGGCGGTGGCATCTTCACCAAGGGGGCCGACGTGGGCGCCGACCTCGTTGGCAAGGTCGAAGCCGGTATTCCCGAGGATGACCCGCGCAACCCGGCCGTGATCGCCGACAACGTGGGCGACAACGTGGGCGACTGTGCAGGCATGGCGGCCGATCTGTTCGAGACCTACGCCGTGACCATCGTCGCGACCATGCTGCTCGGTGCTTTGTTGTTCAAGGCCAGTCCGGCAGCAGCAGAGGCGGCGGTGATCTATCCGCTGGCGCTCGGCGGTTTCTCGATCATCGCCTCGATCGTCGGTGCCATGTTCGTCAAGGCCACCCCCGGCGGCAAGATCATGAATGCCCTCTACAAGGGACTGATCGTTGCGGGAGCGATGGCTTTGGTGGCCTTTTATCCGATCACCACGTGGATTGTCGGTAACGGCCTGACGCTGGGCGACGGACAGATCGTTTCTTCCACCGCGCTGTACGGTTCGGCCGTGATCGGCCTGGTCCTCACCGGCTTGATGGTGGTCATCACCGAGTATTACACCGCTACCGAGTACGCGCCGGTGCGTCATATTGCGCAAGCCTCGACGACCGGTCATGGAACCAACGTCATCGCCGGTATCGGCGTGTCGATGCGCGCCACGGCCTGGCCGGTACTGTCGGTGTGTGCGGCGATCTGGTCGGCCTATGCGCTGGGGGGCTTGTACGGCATCGCGATCGCTGCCACATCCATGCTGTCGATGGCGGGCATCATCGTCGCGCTCGACGCCTACGGCCCGATCACCGATAACGCGGGCGGCATCGCCGAGATGGCCGAGCTGCCGGATTCCGTGCGCAACATCACCGATCCGCTGGATGCGGTAGGCAACACCACCAAGGCGGTGACCAAGGGGTATGCCATCGGCTCCGCCGGCCTTGCCGCACTGGTCCTGTTCGCCGACTTCACGCATGGTCTCGAAGCCGTCAAGCCGGGAGCGAAGTTCCTCTTCGATCTGGCCGATCCGGCTGTCATCATCGGTCTGTTCGTCGGTGGTATGGTGCCTTATCTGTTCGCCGCCATGGGCATGGAGGCCGTTGGTCGCGCCGCGGGTGCCATCGTGGTCGAGGTGCGTCGCCAGTTCCGCGAGATCAAGGGGATCATGGAAGGTACGGCCAAGCCGGAATACGGCACGTGCGTCGACATGCTGACCAAGGCCGCCATCAAGGAAATGATGATTCCCTCCTTGTTGCCCGTGCTTGTCCCGGTCATCGTCGCGGTCGCCATGAATTTCCTGATGCCGGAGGTCAATGGTGTCGGCGCCGGAGTGCGGGCGCTGGGTGGCGTGTTGATGGGGACCATTGTCACCGGCCTGTTCGTCGCGATCTCGATGACCACCGGCGGTGGTGCCTGGGATAACGCCAAGAAGTACATCGAGGAAGGCAATTTCGGCGGCAAGGGCTCCGATGCCCACAAGGCGGCGGTGACCGGTGATACCGTCGGCGATCCCTACAAGGATACGGCCGGCCCGGCGGTCAATCCACTGATCAAGATCATCAATATCGTGGCACTACTGATCGTGCCTCTGGTGGCCTGATGCAAGCCGTGTGAAGTGCAGGAAAGAACGGGCAGCTGCGGCTGCCCGTTTTGTTCTGAAAAGTCGGTACTGGCGGGACGGCGCTCAGGAGGCCGCACGTCGGCGAAAATCGCGCAGACGGAAACCCAGCAGCCAGAGCGTGCCAAAGTAGCTGGCCAGGCCGGCCATCACCAGCATACTGAGACGAATGGCCCGTTCCCAAGCGCTCGACGACAACCATGCGTTCTCAGGAAATGCTCCATACCAGAGCACGCTGGCCAATGTCATCAAGGCCACCATGATCTTGAGCATGAAGCTGCCCCAACCGGGTTGTGCCTGAAAAGCCTTGCATTGACGCAAGCCTCGGAACAGCAGCAAAGCATTCAGGCAGGAGGCCAGACCGATTGATAGGGCAAGACCGGCGTGTTGCAGCGGAACGATGAAGGCCAGGTTCATCGCCTGAGTGGCTGCGAGGGTGATCAGGGCGAACTTCACTGGGGTCCGGATATTCTGCCGGGCGTAAAAGCCGGGCGCGAGGACCTTGACGAGGATAAGACCGATCAACCCCACGCTGTAGGCGACCAGTGCCTGACGAGTCTGCATAACGTCGTCTGCAGTGAATGCGCCATGCTGGAACAAAGTGGCGATGACGGGTACCGCGAGCATGGCCAGACCCAGTGCCGCCGGCAGGGTAAGCAGGAATGTCAGGCGCAGGCCCCAATCGAGCAATGCGGAAAACTCTGCGGTGTTTTCGCTGGCGTGTGCCCTGGCGAGACTCGGCAGGAGGATCGTACCCAGGGCGGCACCAAGCAGTCCGGAGGGAAATTCCATCAGGCGGTCGGCATAGTAAAGCCAGGAAACACTGCCGGCCGTCAGAAAGGATGCAAAGATCGTGTTGATCAACAAAGAGATCTGGGCGACGGATACGCCGAGTACAGCGGGGGCCATCAACTTGAGCATGCGCTGCACGCCGGGATCGTTCGGTGCGAAGCTGAAGCGCGGCAACATGCCGATCTTGTGCAGGGCCGGTAACTGGAGTGCCAGCTGCAGCAAGCCGCCAAGGAAGACGGCCCAGGCAAGCGCCAGTACCGGTGGGTCGAAATAGGGAGCCGCGAAAAGCGCCATGCCGATGAAGGACAGGTTGAGCAGCACGGGCGTGAAAGCCGGCAGTGCAAATCGGCTCCAGGTATTGAGAATGCCGGCGGCCAGTGCCACCAGCGCCATGAACAAAATGTAGGGAAATGTAATGCGGGTGAGCATTACCGTCAGCGCGAACTTCTCCGGACTGGCTGCGAATCCGGGTGCCGAAACATGGATCAGCAGAGGTGCGCCCACTACACCCAGCAGTGCCACGCCAAGCACGATCAAGAACAGCATTGTGGCCACCCGGTCGACGAGTTGGCGGGTGGCTTCCAGGCCGCGCTGGTTGCGATACTCAGCCAGCAGCGGAACGAAAGCTTGTGAAAATGCACCTTCGGCAAATAGCCGGCGCAACAGGTTGGGCAGGCGAAATGCGACGAAAAAGGCGTCGGTGAGCATTCCTGCACCGAAGGCACGGGCGATCACGAAATCGCGGACAAAACCGAGGATTCGTGATAACAGCGTCAGGCTGCTGACCGTGGCGAGCACGCGCAATAGGTTCATGGCTGGATGGTACCGATTGGTCCCGAAGCGGAAACCGGGAAATGTACCTTGCAAAGTCTCTCAACTCTACTTATAATCGCGCGCTTTCAACGGATTCCACCGAGCTTACCCATGGCCAATACTGCCCAAGCCCGCAAGCGCGCCCGTCAGTCTGACGTTCGTCGCGTCCATAACATGAGCCAGCGCTCCGAGTTGCGTACCGCGATCAAGAAAGTGCGCAAAGCCGTTGCTGCTGGCGACAAGGCTGCTGCCCAGGCAGTCTTCAAGGAGTCGCAGTGTGTCATTGATGCGATTGCCGACAAGAACATCATTCACAAGAACACCGCCGCCCGCCAAAAGAGCCGTCTTTCGGCGGCAATCAAGGCACTGGCCGCCTGACTTTTTGACGATATAAGCCAAGACGGCACGGCCACCCTGAAGGGTGGCCGTGCCGTTTCTACTTTCTTTCGTTGCTGTGTTTATTTCGTCTCGCTCGTCCAGGGCTGGACGCGAAGTTGGTTGTCTCGCGCGAAATTGACGAGAAACGTATAGGCCATTGGCTCGACATCATGGATGCGACCATCCACGAAGACGCATTTCTCGCCGTCCAGATTGCCTGGCTGTACATAAGGCGAATAGGTCATGCGCCGTTGTGATCCGAAAGCCGACATTACTCCACATAAACGTTCTGCCCAATCGCTGGGACGGAACTTGCGGCCCGCCAGAGTGATTCCCACGATGATGAAATTATCGGCAATGAATGCGGGCATGCGAAATGGGCGGGATGAGTCAAACAGTGCGCTATTAACTGTGTGAATTGTAGCAAAAAATCTATTTAATTCGCGCTGCATGAAGGGAGGCCCGCTTTGCGCAAACTCTGTGCGGCACTTAACTCTTCCAATGCCACCCCAATGCCTATACAGGCCAGCCGTTTTCACTTATGATCTTTGTCCCGCAAAACGAAACGGCGGCCAAATTCCGGGCCGCCGTCTTCTTTTCAAAAGGCTGGATTTAGATGTCGCACTTGATGAATAACTACGCCCGGCAGCCAGTTGCATTCACGCATGGGGAAGGCTGCCAGCTTTACGATGCAGAGGGACGGCGCTATCTTGACGGTCTGGCCGGCATCGCAGTCAATACGCTGGGACATAACCACCCGCGGCTCGTGGCTGCGTTGAACCAGCAGATCGGCAAGCTGATTCATGTATCCAACATCTATCGCGTCGCCGAGCAGGAACGACTGGCCGACCGGCTGGCCGGTTTGGCGGCGATGGGCGAGGTTTTCTTCTGCAACTCGGGCTGTGAAGCCAACGAGGCCGCCATCAAGCTGGCACGCCTGTTCGGGCACCAGAAGGGCATCGAGCAGCCGGCCATCATCGTCATGGAACATGCTTTTCATGGCCGTACGCTGGCGACACTGTCGGCAACAGGCAACCGCAAGGTGCAGGCTGGTTTCGAACCTCTCGTTCCGGGCTTCGTGCGGGTTCCTTACGACGACCTTGCCGCGATCGAACAGGTGGCCGCCAACAACCCGAATGTCGTGGCCGTACTCTTCGAGCCGCTGCAAGGCGAGGGCGGCATTCACATGGCCCATGCTGAATTCATGCGTGGTGTGCGGCGCATCTGCGACGAGAATGGCTGGTTGTTGATGGTCGACGAGGTGCAGTGCGGCATCGGTCGTACCGGCAAGTGGTTTGCCCATCAGCATGCCGGCATCCATGTCGATGTGATGACGCTGGCGAAGGGACTGGCCTCGGGTGTGCCGATTGGTGCCTGTCTGACAGCAGGACTGGCTGCCGGCGTATTCAAGCCCGGTAATCACGGATCGACCTTCGGCGGTAATCCGCTGGCTTGCGTTGCCGCACTGACAACCCTCGAGGTGATCGAGCAGGATCAGCTGATAGCGCGTGCCGTCGCCCTTGGGGAGCGTATCCGTAGCCGCCTGCGCGAGCGACTGGCTGGCGTGGCGGGGGTCGTCGATATCCGGGGTGCCGGCTTGATGATGGGCATCGAGCTGGATCGCCCCTGTGGCGCACTGGTAGCGGCGGGCCTGGATGCGGGCATACTGATCAACGTTACTGCCGACAAGGTGGTCCGTCTGTTGCCGCCGCTCGTGATGAGCGATACCGAGGCTGACGAATTGGTCGACCGGCTGTCGGGTCTCATCCGCACGTTTCTCGCGGTGTAAGGAGTTTCAGCATGAACGCCCCGCGGCATTTTCTGCAATTCAAGGATCTCGCGCGTGCCGAGTTCGAGTACCTGTTCGCGCGCACCCGCACGATCAAGCAGCGCTTCAAGACCTATCAGCAATACTGGCCGCTCGAAGACCGCACGCTGGTGATGATTTTCGAGAAGGCCAGTACGCGCACCCGCCTGTCGTTCGAAGCCGGCATGCAGCAGTTGGGCGGTTCGGCGATCTACTTGAACACACGCGACTCGCAACTCGGACGCGGTGAGCCGGTCGAGGATGCGGCCGAAGTGATTTCGCGCATGAGCGATGTGGTGATGATCCGCACTTTCGAACAGGACATCATCGAGCGCTTCGCCCGTCATTCCCGCGTGCCGGTCATCAACGGCCTGACCAACGAATACCACCCCTGCCAGATCCTCGCCGATATCTTCACCTACATCGAGCAGCGCGGACCGATCCAGGGCAAGACCGTGGCGTGGATCGGCGATTCCAACAACATGTGCAACACATGGCTGCAGGCCGCCGAGTTGCTCGACTTCAATGTGCATGTGTCGACCCCGCCCGGGTACGAGGTAGAACCCGAGCGCGCCGGTCTCTATGGTACCGATCACTTCGAGCAGTTCGCCGATCCGATGGATGCGGCGCGCGATGCCGATCTGGTGACCACTGATGTATGGACGTCGATGGGCTTCGAAGCCGAAAACGAGGAGCGTTTGAAAGCGTTTGCAGCCTGGCAGGTCGATGCGGAGATGATGCGTGTGGCGAAACCCGAGGCGGTGTTCATGCATTGCCTGCCGGCGCATCGTGGCGAGGAGGTTGCCGCCGAGGTCATCGACGGACCGCAGAGCGTTGTCTGGGATGAAGCGGAAAACCGCCTGCATGCACAAAAGGCCCTGCTGGAATATCTGGTACTGGGCAAGGTCGAGAATTAGAAATACTTCAAGGAAACGGGAATGGCAAAAAGCAAATCGGGTGTCAATAAAGTCGTGCTGGCCTATTCAGGCGGGCTCGATACCTCGGTGATCCTCAAGTGGCTGCAGGACACCTACCAGTGCGAAGTGGTGACCTTCACCGCCGATCTTGGCCAGGGCGAGGAACTCGAACCGGCACGCGCCAAGGCGCTGAAGCTGGGCATCAAGAAGCAGAACATCTT
>CAYNCH010000054.1:0-9074 GCA_964395815.1 uncultured Methyloversatilis sp. | reverse complement strand
GGTGCCGGTCGGCGGCGGCAAGCCGGTATCCGTCGATTTCGTGCTGATCTGCGCGAGCCACCGCGATCTCAAGGCCGAAATGGCGGCCGGCCGTTTCCGCGCCGATCTCTACTACCGCATCAACGGCCTGACACTGAAACTGCCCGCCCTGCGCGAACGCAGCGACTTCGCCGCGCTGATCGCGCGCCTGCTGCGCGACATCGCGCCCGGCCGCGCACTCGACTTCGAACCGGCGGTCGCCGCCGCCTTTGCCGCCTATGCCTGGCCGGGCAACGTGCGCCAGCTCGCCAACGTGCTGCGTACTGCCTGCGCATTGCTGGATGCGGACGAGCAACGCATCGGCTGGGCGCAACTGCCCGACGACCTGCTCGACGAACTGCGTGACGAGTTGCGTGACGCTGCGTCGGTGGTCCAGCCGGAATCGACTGCGCCAACGCTGCCCGACACCGTCAACCTGCAGCATCTCTCCGAAGCCGCCATCACCCGCGCCATCACCGCCAGCCGCGGCAACATGTCGGAAGCGGCGCGCCGGCTTGGCATCAGCCGCAACACCTTGTATCGACGGCTGCGCCAGGCGACCAGCGAGCGCTGTCCGCGACACGCCGGCTGAAGCGCCAATCAAACGACCGAACGACGAAAAAGTCGGCGTTGGCGTGACGGCGCCTTTATCCGGCCAACCGCCGCCAAGCCGCGACCAAGGCGGCGGCGGCGGCTTCGATCTCCTCCGTCGTCGTGAAGCGCCCCACCGACAGGCGCACCGCGCCGCGCGCCCGTTCCGCATGGCAGCCCATCGCCGCGAGCACGCCGCTCACTGCATCGCCGTGGCTGTGGCAGGCCGAGCCGACCGAGGCGGACAAGACGTCGGCGCAGGCGACGAGCAGTTCGCGGCCGGAGACGGCGGGAAAGGAGACGTGCAGCGTGTTCGGCAGGCGGTGTTCGGCATGGCCGTTGAGCGCGAGGCCGGGCACGCCTGCCACCAGCCGCCGGTGCAACTCGTCGCGCAGCGCGGCAAGCATTACCGTGGCCGCGGGCAGCGACGCGCGCGCCAGCCGCGCCGCCATGCCGAAGGCGACGATGTGCGGCACGTTCTCGGTGCCCGGCCGCAGGCCGTTTTCCTGATCGGCGCCGAACTGGATCGGCTTGAGCGGTGTGCCGGGCCGTACGTAGAGCGCACCGATGCCTTTCGGCGCGTACATCTTGTGGCCGGCCAGCGTGAGCAGGTCGACACCGAGCTCCGCCGCGTCGAGCCAGACCTTGCCGGCCGACTGCGCGGCGTCGGCGTGCATCAGGCTGCCGTTGTCGTGGGCGATGCCGGCGATCTCGGCGATCGGCTGCAGCGTGCCGACCTCGTTGTTCGCGTGCATGACCGAAACCAGCGCCGTATCGGGGCGCAGCGCCGCCACGACATCCCGGGGATCGACCCGGCCCGTGGCGTCGACCGGCACGATGCTCACGGCCCAGCCGAGCGTGCGCAGGTGCAGCGCCGGCTGCATGACAGCCGGATGCTCGATGGCGCTGACGACAAGATGGCGCCTGGCCGGCAGCGCCCGGGCCACGCCGAGCAGCGCGAGGTTGTTCGCCTCGGTGGCGCTGCCGGTGAAGACGATGGTTGCCGGCGCCGCGCCGATCAGCGCCGCGACCTCTGCACGCGCCTGCGCGACGGCGTCGCGCGCGCGGTCGCCGCGCGCATGGGCTGAGGAGGGATTGCCGAACTCGGCATGCAAATAGGGCTGCATTGCCGCCGCGACCTGCGGGTCGATGGGGGTGGTGGCGTTGGTGTCGAGGTAGATGGGATCGGTCATGGCAGGGAGCGGATCAGGGCGACGATTTCGGGATCGTCGAATTCGCGGCCGCCGGTGGCGGCGAAGGCGCGTCGCCCCTGACGGTCGATCAGGAACGTGGTGGGCAGGCCGCGCACCTTCCACGCCATCATGGCTTTCGAATCGCGGTCGAAGAGGATCGGGAACGGCGTGTTGCCGGCGAACGAAAACGCTGTGTCCGGGTCTTCGCCGACATTCACCGCCAGCACCTCGAATTCGTCGGGCTTGAACAGTTTTTTGACGCGATCGAGCGACGGGAACTCCTTGCGGCAGGGCGGGCACCAGGTGGCCCAGAAATTCACCAGCACCACGCGACCCTTGAACTGCGCGAGGTCGACCCACTGGTCGTCGATGTCCCTGAGGCGCAAAGTCGGCGCCGGCGGGACGGCACCATTCGCCGCCAGCGGCGTCATCCCCCTGCCATCGGCGTAGAGCACCGGGCTCAGCGACAGCGCCAGCAGTCCGGCGAGGAAATGGCGGCGCTCATTTCGCCACTTAGTCACGCGCGCACTCGATGCGGTCGATAACGATTTCATGGTTCCCCCTCGTGTCTGTTGCGTCTGTTGCGTCTGTTGTGTCGTTCTTGTCGGAATAGCGGGCAACCAGCCGGAACGGCCCGACCGGCGCGCGTTCCAGCGTCGCCATGCCCATGATCCAGTCGCCCGGTTCGAAGGCGATATCGCTCTGGAATTGCGCCCAGCGGAAGGCGATGCGAGCCGGCTGCGACACGCCCGCCCGCGCCCAATCGGTATCCCAGGCTTCCGGCAGCTTGAAGGCAATCGCTACGCCGTCGGCGCCGATGACGCGCCAGTCGGCGAGTTTGACAGAAACCGGCGTCGCCCCGCCGTTGCGGAAACCGAAGGAAAAACCGCAGGCCTCGCCGTAGGGGCGCGCCTGCTGCGCCGAGAAGCCGCGCGCCTCGTAGAACGACACGCGCGAGGTTTTCCCGAGCGGATTGGCGGTCAGCGTGACGGCGCCCTGCGTGGCGCGGTGCTGCCAGACGATGTCGGCCTCCTCGGCGAATACTGCGCAGGGACCCGGAAAAAACAGCAACACGGCGATCATGATCCGGATTTTCATCGTTCCTCCACGGAAAACCGCGGCGCACCCACGGGGATCTCAGCGCCAAAGGCGATAGTGGGCACGCGATGCGCGGCAAGCAATTCCCCATCCCGATAGACGCGCACTTCGCCGGGCGCGAAAGCCTGCCAATCGCCGTCGTCGAGCGGCTCGGTGGCTACCAGGGCGAGGCCGTTTTCCGGCAGGGCATGATGCAGCCGATCGTGACCGTGGGCGATCAGCACGCTGCCGTCGGACAGCAGGAAGTTGAACTGGCCGAGCACGGCGATCTCGGTCGTGCGTTCTTCCAGCCGGTCCAGCCAGCGGTCGAGGTCGGCCGGGTCGTAGCTGTCCACGATGCCCGCGAGCAGTTGGCAGAAGGCGAATTCGGAATCGGTCTGGCCGGCGGGCCGGCAGGCGCTGAACGGACACGGCCGGTCGACGATGGCGGGCACCATGCCGTTGTGGGCGAACAGCCATTCGCGTCCGCAGCAGTCGTGAGCGAAGGGGTGGGTGTTGCGCGCGCCCGGCGCGGCGGGATGCGTCGCCTTGCGCACGTGGGCCAGCACCAGATTTCCCTCGACCGCATCCGCCAGTTGCCCCAGCCGCACGCTGCCATGGCCCGGCTCGGGCGCCTTTTCGACACGGGCCACGCCGTCGCGCCACCAGGCCACCCCCCAGCCGTCGGGGTTGTCGGCGGTCGCACCGCCGCGTTGCCGGAAAATCGTCAACCAGCGCGCGTAGTCGCGCGACTGGCGGGCCGAAGCGCCGAAAAGTTCGCACATGGAGGTATCAGTGTCAGGGATTCCAGCTTGCGAGGAAGTCGTCGAGAATGGCCCGCAATCGTAGCAGCAAGGCGTCGGCCTGGTTCGCGTCGACCCCGTTGGCCTTGAGGAAGGCGCAGATGTCCTCGGGCGACAGGATCACGCCGTCGTCCGGCTGGATAGCGACATCGCGGACCCACAGGCTGGGGAAGCCGTTGCCGTGGGCGTCGCGGCACTCGTCATGGACGATGCGGTGCGGCCAGCCGAGCGTTTCCGCAATGGCATCGGCGTAGCGGGCGTAGAGCGTGCAGCGCCCGCCGGGCGGTTGCTGGGAGATGACTTTGACGGGGCTCATAGTGCAGTCTTGACCAGGATATAGGTGGCGACGATCACCAAGAAACCGCCGAAGCCGCGCTTGAGCGTTTCCTGCGAGAAGCGGTGAGCGATGCGGGTACCGGCAAAGCTGCCGGCGATGGTGACGCAGGTGAAGGCGACCATGGTCGTCCAGTCGATCGTCACCGCGCCGAGGTAGCCGAAGAAACCGGCGTAGGACTTGGCCGCGACGATGGCCAGCGAGGTGCCGATTGCGAGCTTCATGCGCAGGCCGGAGAGCAGCGCCAGCGCCGGCACGATGAGGAAGCCGCCGCCGACACCGACCACGCCGGTCAGCACGCCGACGCCGATGCCGTGCGCGGCGATGTGGCCCATGCGCACCTCGACGTTGCGTTCCGGTGGCGGCAGGCCGCCCGCCACGGCAAGCTGTGGTGCCAGCGCGGGCTTGAGCATCTTCCACGCCGCTGCGTACATCACCAGCGCGAACAGCACGAGCTGCACGACGACCGGCGTGGCGACGCCGACCTTCGCGCCGGCGAAGGTGCCGATTACGCCGAACAGACCGAACACCGCCGCCACGCGCACATCAACGTTGTGGTGACGCCAGTGGTCCCAGGACGAGATCGTCGCCGTCACCGCGACGATGCCAAGGCTCATGGCAATGGCCGACTTGGCCTCGATGCCGAGCAGATACATGAGCGCCGGCATGGCGATGATCGAGCCGCCACTACCGAACAGGCCGAGGACGATGCCGGTGGCGGCACCGGCGAGGATGACGAGGAACAGCATCAGAACACCAGCACCCGATCGGCGTCGAGCGTCCACGCCGTCAGTTCGTCGAGCGTGCCGCGGTGAGCGCCCTCGATCAGTTCATCCGCGCCGATGCCGCGTGCGTCCATGCAGGTGGCGCACACGCCGACCTCGCCGCCGGCATGCGCCACCATGCCGAGCATGTCGCCGATGTTGTAGAAGCCGGCCGGCACCTTCTGGCCAGCCTTGGCGCAGACGGCCGCATCGCCGAGCAGGAACACGCGCACGCCGGCCCGGCCTTCGCCTTTCTTCAGGACATTGCGCGCCAGGCGCAGGGCGTTGTAGCTGCGTTCGGTGCCGTAGGGCGCGTCGTTGAGGATGAACAGGTGTTTCATGCTATTTGCCTCCGCTCTTGATGACGGCTTTCAGCGCGTCGTAATCCTTGCGCACCTTCTCCTGGTAGATCAGGCCGGTCTTGCCGAACTTCGGCGCACCCTCGAAATCCATGACGTCGGCGACCATCTGGAAACTCGACATGCCGTTGTAATCCTTGCCGTCGGCGGCGATCAACTGGTTGCCGTAGAACACCGCGGGGGCCGGCAGGCCAGGCATCTGGCTCGCCGGCACGATGCGGATCGGCACGCGATAGACGTTCGCCACCTCGACGGCGACCTGGGTGTTGTTGTTGCAGCGCTGGCCGGGCGGTTCCTTGTTGATGACGGTCAGCACCTTGTGGCCGTCGGCATCGAGAGCGCCGGGCAGGTTCATCGATTGATCGGCGCAAGCGAAATGGGCGGCAAACAGGGCTGTGACGATGCCGGCGGTAGCGAATGCTTTTTTCATGGATTACTCCTGTGATTGTCAGTATAACGATCTAAAGATTGTTAGACTAATCTAGCCGGTGCGGTGGCGGCTTGTCAAGCGGATAACAGCGATAACATGCGCGCCATGAACCACGCACGCAAAACCAAGGACCTGCTTTACGAACAGGTGGCCCGCATCGGCAAGGCGGCCTGCAGCCCGAAGCGGCTGGAGCTCATCGAACTGCTGTGCCAGGGCGAAAAGAGCGTGGAAACGCTCGCGGCCGAGGCCGGCATCAGCATGAAGCTGGCCAGCGCCCACCTGCGCGAGCTGCGTGCCGCCCATCTCGTCGATACCGAGAAGCAGGGCAAGAACGTCATCTACCGCATCGCCAACCGGGCGGTCGCCGACTTCTGGGTGGCGATTCGCTCGCTGGCCGAAGACCGTCTCGTCGAGCTGCGCATGGCGCTGGAGGCGATGGCCAGCGATCCGCAGGCCCTCGCGCCGCAGGACCGCGACAGCCTCGTCAGACGGGCAAAGAAGGGCGAGGTGATCATGCTCGACGTGCGCCCCGCGGCCGAGTATGAGGCCGCGCACCTGCCCTTCGCGCGCTCGGTGCCGCTCGACGAACTGGCAAGCCGTCTCTCCGAACTGCCGGAAGGCAAGACCATCGTCGCCTACTGCCGCGGTCCCTATTGCCTGATGGCCAAGGATGCCGTCGCGCTGCTGCGCCAGAAAGGCTACGATGCCGTGCGCCTGCCCGAAGGCGTGGCCGAGTGGGGCATCGCCCCGGTGCGGGTGAGCTGAACGATGATCGCCCCCTTCTCCATCGCCCGCCTGCCGCGCATCGAATTCGGCAGCGGCGTTTTCCGCAAGTTGCCCGACATCGCTGCTGGCTATGGAAAGAAGCTGCTGCTGGTGACCGGCGCGCGCAGCTTTGTCGAGTCGCCGCAGGCCGCCGACCTATTCGCCGCCTTCCTCCAGCGCGGTATCGGCTGGGAAGTCGTCAAGGTCGCCGTCGAGCCGTCGCCGACTTTCGTCGATGCGACGGTGGCGGCGCTGCGCAATGAGCGTTTCGACGCGGTGATCGGCATCGGCGGCGGCTCGGCACTCGATGCCGCCAAGGCCATCGCAGGGCTGCTCGGGCCGGGCAATTCGGTGCTGGACCACCTCGAAGGCGTCGGCCCCGAGCTGCCCTACGCCGGCCCGGCCACGCCCTTCATCGCCGTGCCGACGACCGCCGGCACCGGCTCGGAGGCGACGAAGAACGCCGTGCTGTCGATCGAGGGGAAGTTCAAGAAATCCTTTCGCGACGACAAGCTGGTGGCCGAATGGGCGATCGTCGATCCCGACCTGCTCGCCACCTGCCCGCCCGCGCTGATCGCCGCCGACGGCATGGACGCCTTCACGCAATTGCTGGAAAGCTTCGTCTCGACGCGCAGCAACCCGATGACCGACGCGCTGGCGCGCAGCGGCATCATGATGGTCAAGGACAGCTTGCTGTCGCTCCATCGCGAGCAGTCAGCGGCCGCGCGCGAAAAGATGGCCTATGCGGCGCTGCTGTCCGGCATCTGCCTCGCGCAGACGGGGCTCGGCTCGGTGCATGGGCTGGCCGCGCCGCTCGGCGCCTTCTTCCCGATTCCGCACGGCGTCGCCTGCGGCACGCTGGTGGCGACCGCCACCGATGTGAACATCGCCGCGCTGAAGGCGCGCCTGCCCGACAGCCCGGCCCTGCCGAAATACGCCGAGGTCGGCCGCCGCTTCGCGATGCAGAAGGGCCTGAACGGCGACGAGGCGCGCGCCTTCCTCGTCGCCACGCTGCGGCAGTGGGAAGCCGCGCTGGACCTGCCCCGCCTGTCGCACTACCGTCTCGCCCGCGCCGACTTTTCCCGGGTCGTGGCGAACAGCCGCGGCAGCAGCATGAAGACCAATCCGGTCGAGCTGACCGATGCGGAGATCGCCCGCATCCTCGCGGACAGGCTCTGACATGGCCATCCACCACCGCCCGATCCAGGAACGCATCGACTGGGTGTTCGACCTCGCCGACCGCCATGGCGCGGCCTACCGCAGCCCCGAGGCCTGGCTGGCGCGCGAGCGCTATCTCGCCGAGCACCCCACCGCCATCGCCGTGCTCAAGTGCATGGACGGCCGCATCAACATCCCCGTGGCGACCAACACGCCCGTCGGCATCCTGATGCCCTTCCGCAACCTCGGCGGCATGTTCGACCTCGGCTGGCCGCACCTCGGCGAAGTGCTCGCCCACCACGTGCAGCGCATGGTGGCGGACGGACGGCGCGTGCTCTTTCTGATCACCTACCATTTCTCGAAGGGCAGCCCGGCGCGCGGCTGCGCGGGCTTCGGCAACGACACCGCCGCCGCCATCGCGCACACGTACGAGATTCGCCGCCAGGTCGAGCACATCTTCGGCAGCGCGCACGGCACCGTCTACCCGCTCGTCTGCGGCTACGAGACCGACGAGGACGCGCTGATCCTGCACGGCAGCGACGGCGCCACGCTGGAGATGGCGAACATTGGCGATGGCGAACGCGCGACGCTGGCGCTGCGGCTGGCCGCGCTGCTGCCCGACATGCCGGCGCAGATGCGCGCCGACCTGCTGCCGTTGCTGCTCGGCAACCTCGACCACATCGCCGAGGTACGCGCACAGATCGCCCGCAACGCCCGCGAGCTCGACATCGAGCACCGCGAATGGATGATCTGCCTCGGGCGCGGCTTCGACTTCCTGCACACGCCGAACGTCGCCCTGATCGTCGGCCCCTACAGCCCGAACCTCGACGTGCCGGTGCGTACCGCGGCCGGCATCATCGCCGCCAACATGGCCGCCGGCCGCATCCCCGACGACGGCTTCCTGCTGCTCGCCTCGGTACCCTACGACGAGATCGGTGTCGACCGCGCCCGCGCCGAGCTCAAGTCGCGCTTCCTCTCCGGCTTCGCCGCCGGCGTGATCCGTAGCGAATTCCCGGCGCTGGCCGACCGGATGGCGATGCGCACCGCCGTGCTCGACTGGCGTTCGCGCCGTCTGGAACTGATCGACAACTGAGCGACGGACAGTAAAAGTCGGCGCTGGCAGGACGGCCCCTGCTCTGCGTCCTATATGTCATTAGCAGTAGAATCGCGGCACGTCTCCGCCTTTGCATTCCCCGCACCGTGACCACCCAAGCGCCTGTTTCACCCGTCGCCGCCGCGACAACTGCCGCCCCGGAACTGTCGGCCCGCATGCGGGCCGAGATACGCAACATCGGCATTCCGCCGCGCCCGGCGCTGCTTGACGAAATCGATCGCGAGATGCGTCAGGATGCACCCGATTTCAAGCGCCTGGCGGAAATCATCAGCGCCGATGTCGGGCTTTCTGCCGGCCTCGTCAAGGTGGCGAATTCGCCGTACTACGGTCTGGGCAAGCAGGTGCGCTCGGTGCAGGAGACCCTGCTGGTGCTGGGTCTGCGGGTGGTGATCCACACGGTCGCCGGCCTGGCGTTGCGGCAGGTTTTCCCGCATGTGCCGAACCTGGAACGGTTCTGGGATTCGGCTG
>CAYNCH010000053.1:0-9093 GCA_964395815.1 uncultured Methyloversatilis sp. | reverse complement strand
AGTTGCCCTGGCCATCGACCAGCATGTAGCGCAGCGAAAAATCCTGCGCCATACGGACAATGGTGTCGTAGACCGCCGTATCGCCATGGGGGTGATACTTACCGATGACATCGCCGACGACACGCGCCGACTTCTTGTAGGCCTTGTTCCAGTCATTGCCCAACTCATGCATCGCGTAAAGTACACGCCGATGCACGGGCTTGAGGCCATCCCGCGCATCAGGCAGGGCACGCCCGACGATCACGCTCATCGCGTAATCCAGATAGGAGTGGCGCATCTCCTCTTCGAGACTGACCGGGAGAGTTTCCTTGGCGAAGGCAGGGATCATGGATCTGTAGTTAGCCTAAAAAATAGGCATACGGAAAAGTCGGCAATTCTAACATGACGGACATTCCCGGCGGCATCTGCGGCCAATTCGTAGAGCGCATATAACCTACTGTTTTTATGAAAATTATTACAGCAGAAAACGACAGTGTATCGCGCGACTTCATCAGCGTTGATCAGGTCATCGATGCCCGATGGATCGTTCCGGTCGAACCGGCCGGACTTGTCCTGGAAAATTATTCGCTGGTCGTTGACGGCAACCGCATCATTGATCTGTTGCCGACAAAGGAAGCCGCAAAACGTTATTCCGCCCGCCGATATTTCCGCCTGAGTCAGCACGTATTGATTCCGGGGTTGATCAATCTGCATACTCATGCCGCCATGAGCCTGCTACGCGGCCTCGCCGACGACCTGCCATTGATGCGCTGGCTGAATGAACGGATCTGGCCTGCTGAACGTCGGCTGATGTCTCCCGAATTCGTCCGTGATGGTACCGAACTGGCTTGCTGGGAAATGCTGCGAGGCGGCATCACGTGCTTCAACGACATGTATTTTTATCCCGAAGCGGCGGCGGAAGCCGTCCTGGCGTCCGGCATACGTTCTGCACTGGGTATCACGGTCTTCGAATTTCCCAGTGCGTATGGTCGGGATGCGACCGACTATCTCGAAAAAGGCCTGCGTACCCGTGAGCATTACAACCATTCGCCGCTACTTTCATTCTGCCTCGCGCCGCATGCACCCTATACCGTCGCCGACCAGACCTTCGAGCGTGTCCGAGAACTGGCCGATGAGTTCGACTTGCCGATACACGTGCATCTGCATGAAACCCTGGACGAAATCGAAGGCAGTCTTAAAGAACATGGACAAAGACCGTTGCTGCGACTGCATCGCCTCGGACTTCTCGGACCACGTCTGATCGCTGTACATGCCGTACATCTCGCCCCCGACGAAATTGACATGCTCGCGGCCAGCGGCAGCCACGTCGCGCATTGCCCGACCTCAAACATGAAGCTTGCCAGCGGTATCGCGCCGATCGGATCAATGCAGGCGAAAAAGATCGGGATTGGGCTCGGCACCGATGGCGCCGCCAGCAACAATCGGCTCGACATGTTTCAGGAAATGCGCCACGCCGCCCTGCTGGCCAAGGTGGCGGAACAAAACCCGACCGTTCTTCCTAGTTTCACGACATTAAGTATGGCAACGATCAACGGCGCCAAAGCGCTTGGCCTGGACGGCGACATCGGATCCTTGCAGCCCGGCAAAATGGCCGATATCACTGCGGTGGACTTGGGCGAATGGCCTATGCAGCCGTGCTACGATCCCGTATCCCACCTAGTTTATGTCGCCGGACGCGAACAGGTCAGCCATGTTTGGGTAAACGGAAAGTTGCGAATTGAAGACAAAACCCCCTGTAATATCGATATCCGTGTTTTGCTGCATAAAGCCGAGATGTGGCAAAATGGGACCTATCTGGTTGCTTGAGTCGAACGACTGCATGAAACAAGCTCCTGGAAATCGCAATCGGCATAACTCGGCCTACACAGACACCTCCAACATATAGGGAAGACAACCATGATCAAGTTTGGCTCCAAGAAAATCATGCTCGCCGCTGCTTTGATCGGCATCGGTACTGTCGCCCAGGCGCAGACGCCTGGCATCGACATGAACGGCACTGTCGGCTACGTCATCGACCAGCGCGGATTCGTCGCCAAGAGCGGTACCGGCCTGTGCTGGCGCACCGGCTACTGGACCCCAGCCATGGCCATCGCCGAGTGTGATCCTGATCTGGTAAAGAAAGAAGAAGCACCCAAGGCCGCTGCACCAGCAGCGGCACCGGCGGCGGCGGCAGCAGCACCCAAGCCCGCTGCCAAGAAGGTAACGCTGGCCGCCGACGCCCTGTTCGATTTCGACAAGGCCGTGTTGCGCCCTGAAGGCAAGGCCAAGCTTGACCAGCTTTCCAATGACATCAAGGGCATCAAGCTTGAAGTCATCATCGCTGTTGGCCACGCTGATCGCATCGGCTCCGACAAGTACAACCAGAAGCTTTCGGAGCGCCGTGCCGCTGCGGTCAAGGATTATCTGGTCGGCAAAGGTGTCGAAGCCACTCGTGTGTACGCTGAAGGCAAAGGTGAAAAGCAGCCCGTCACCGGCGATACCTGCGGCAAGAGCGTGAAAAAGACCAAGAAGCTGATCGAGTGCCTGCAACCTGACCGTCGTGTCGAAATCGAAGTGATCGGCACGCAAGAAGTCAAGTAAGCTCCACGCTTCTCGATATTTGCATGAAAAGCCCTGCTTTGCAGGGCTTTTCCTTTTCTGAAGGAGATCACATGGAAACGAGTAGCCCCCCCAACGTCGATCATCAGGAAGTTGCAAAGTTCAGCGAACTCGCCCATCGCTGGTGGGATCCGAATTCGGAATTCAAGCCGCTGCATGACATCAATCCATTACGGCTCGGGTGGATCGACCGTTGTGTCGGCCTGGCAGGCAAAAAAGCGCTCGATGTTGGCTGTGGCGGTGGCCTTCTCACAGAGGGCATGGCTTCCTGCGGCGCTACCGTTACCGGTATCGATATGTCCGAAAAAGCCCTGGGAGTAGCAAAGCTGCACATGCTGGAGAGCGGTCATCAGGTGGATTATCGTCATGTCGCTGCCGAGACGCTGGCTGGGGAGGAACCCGCTGCTTACGATGTGGTGACCTGCCTGGAAATGCTCGAACACGTTCCGGATCCCGCCTCCACGGTAGCCGCATGCGCCAGGCTGGTCAGACCCGGTGGCCAGGTTTTTTTCTCCACGATCAGCCGTAACCCGAAAGCCTATCTCTTCGCGGTAATCGGTGCCGAATACATTCTCAACATGCTGCCGAAGGGTACGCATGACTACGCCAAGTTCCTGCGTCCCGCCGAACTGGCTCGCCATATCCGCGATGCTGGACTAGCCGTTGAACAAATCGTCGGCATGAGCTACAACCCGCTGACACGAACCTACAAGCTCGGCAGCGATACCAGCGTCAACTATCTGGTGCGGGCAACGCGCCCGGTCTGAATCGCCCCGTCATTGCTCCGACCTTGATGCCGTCGCCGCTTCGCGGCGTCGGTGGCTCATGAAAGCGGGCAACCCGAGCAGCATCAGCCCGACGATCGAGACGGCCAGCGGCCATAAAACCGGGCGGTTCCAGCGTTGCCGCAACTCCTGACGCATCGCCGTATCAACCCGCTGGTACTTCAGGGTGTTGTTGCCGACCTTCGTGGGCTTGCGATTTTTGAGCCAGTCATGACGCAGGCTGTAATCGAGCGGATGAAAGCCCCATACCCATGGCGAGTCTTCCTGCAGGATTGACAGCATGCGGTCGATGATCGCCTGGCGTTCCGGACCGTTGTCCATCGCCCTCATGCGTTCGAACAGTCGGTCATATTCCGCATTGGCATAGTTGGCGGCGTTTTCACCGTGATGTTTCACCTTGCCTTGCGGCCCATAGAGGAGGAATAGGAAGTTTTCCGGATCGGGATAATCGGCATTCCAGCCAAAATAGAAAAGCTGGACGGCTCCCTTGCGCACTTTTTCCTGAAAGCGGTTGTAGTCCGTACTGCGCACTACAAGTTGTATGCCGATCTTTTGAAACTGCTTGTTTAGCCAGTCGATCCGGGTCTTTGCACCGACTCCGGTTGCAGTCGTGTCGAGATTGATCACCAACGGCTCGCCGGTCTCTGCATTGCGGCCGGCAGGCCAGCCGGCTTCAGACAACAAGCGTTTTGGGGCTTCGATATCCTTTCGATGCGCCTTGCCATTCCGCCATTCATAGATTGTTGAATTGATGCCAGCCTCGCCTTGGCGGTAGCCAAAAATTCCCGGGGGCAAGGGGCTTTGCGCGACAATGCCGCGGCCATTCTGGAAAATTGAAACAAACTCTTCCTGATCGATGGCGATGGCGATCGCCTGGCGAATCTTTTTTGCCGCCTCACCCGCTCCCCCGACCAAAGGATCAAGCATGTTGAAGCCCATATAGAAGGTCGTCGTCGCCACTGAAGTCGACAAACGGATACCCTGGTCCTGCATCTCCGGAGTGAGTGTCACCTCGCCACCAGCACCGACCTGAACGGCCTGATCGAACGAATCGGATGAAATCCCCGAGGCGTCGTAATAGCCCTGCAGGAACTTGTTCCAATAGGGAATCTGTTCCTTCTCGCGCGTGAAGACCACTTTGTCGATAAAGGGTAACGGCTTGCCGCAATCGTCAAGCAAACCATGCGCCCTGTCTGCAGATTCGCCGTCGCAGGGATAGGTCTCACCACGAAAATTCGGATTCCGCTCCAGCACCATCCGGGCATTCGGATTGTTTTCCGTCAGCATGTACGGGCCGGTACCGATCGGATACCAGTCGAGCGTCAGATTTTTCTCCACCATGCCCGGCTGACTGTGAAAACGGTCGGCCTCCCAGGGCATCGGAGCAAAAAATGGCATGGAAAGCCAATAAAGGAATTGCGGGTACTTGCCTTTGATGCGAATGCGGTAACGATAGCGATCAAGCACCTCCACCCCTTCGAGGGCAACCGTGCGCAGATCAAGCCACGCCTGCCGTCCCGCCGGCGCCGACTTTTGCAGTTGCTGCGCCAGATCATTCAGCCCAACGATGTATTCGCCCATCAGGCCGAGGATCGGCGAATGCAAACGCGGATGGGCGAGACGTTTCAAGCCGTAAACATAGTCGTCGGCAATCAGTTCGCGAGTGCCACGATGGGGAAAGTCGGTGAGCGTATTGAAACCGGAAATATCCACCGGCTGCTCGACAAAGGCGGGATGAGGCTGGTAGCGAATGCCCGGGCGGATTTCAATCACGTAATCGGTGTAGGCGATACGAGCCGCATCGGCATCATCAGGAAGCGGTCTTCCGGCTGCATCGAAATATTCCGGCCGTGGGACAGCGACGGCTGTCGCTGGAATCAGCTCATAAGGACGTCGCAAATAGTGGTATTGCAACGGTGGCTCATAGATCTGTGCCGTGAAAGTGATCTCGTCTTCACTGTAGGACTGGACGGGGTCGAGATGTTTGGGGCGATCGGTGAACGCGGTGTAGAGGATATTGCGGCCACGATCAGCCGCGGGATACGGGTCGTTCCAGGCCATATCGCAGCCCGTCAGGACCAGGCAGAGGATGAGGGTCGTCGCGAATCGGGACATGATCGAAGTGTAATGGAATCGCCGCTATAATCCGCCGCTCGCACGGGAAGGATAGAGGAAGGATTCAACATGGCATTTCTCGCCGGCAAGCGCATTCTGATCACAGGCCTGCTGTCCAATCGCTCCATCGCCTATGGCATCGCCAAGGCTTGCCACCGCGAAGGTGCGCAACTGGCCTTCACCTACCAAAACGAACGATTTCAGGAACGTATTGCGAAGTTCGCCGCAGAATTCGGCAGTGACATGATCTACCAGGTGGATGTCGCCGACGACGCGCAGATCGAAGCTGCATTTGCCGCCATCGCCCAGCGCTGGGACGGTCTCGATGGTCTGGTTCATTCGATCGCCTTTGCACCCAACGAGGCGATCGAAGGTGATTTCCTCGATGGCATCTCGCGGGAATCGTTTCGCATCGCACACGAAGTGTCCTCCTACAGCTTTCCTGCGCTGGCCAAAGCGGCCCGCCCGCTCCTGCTGAAGGGCCAAAACCCCTCGCTGGTCTGTTTGAGCTATCTCGGGGCCGAACGCACGATGCCCAACTACAACACCATGGGCCTGGCGAAGGCCAGCCTTGAAGCAGCGACACGCTATCTGGCCTTCTCGCTTGGACCGCAGGGTATTCGCGCCAATGCGCTATCCGCCGGCCCGATCAAGACGCTGGCAGCTTCAGGCATCGGCAACTTCGGCAAACTGCTCGCCTATAACGCTCACCATGCACCGCTGCGCCGCAATGTCTCCATCGACGAAGTCGGCAATGCCGCCGCTTTCCTGCTGTCCGATCTTTCCAGCGGCATCACGGGCGAGACGATCTACGTCGATGGCGGTACGCACAACGTGGCGATGGGCAACGCGGACCCACTGCCCGCTTGAAACCCAGATATTGAATTTTGTGAAGCAGCCGCCTCGGAACAGGTGGGGGCAAAGCGCAGTCTGCGCCGTCTCACCGGCGCCGACTTTTTATTTGCGCTCCAGCGACGCGTTGTTGATCGTGACCGGATAACGCTGGCGCAGTGCAGCCAGCCAGCCGACAAGCTCCTCCTGGGCCGTGATCTCGCCATAATGCTTCAACAGCGCCTGGCCTCGGGCCAGCGCATCCGCCCCGGCCTTCTCGTCGTAGGCGGTAATCTTGTCGATACGATACAGGCCATAGCCACCGGGCACTTTGGCACCGGCATAGGCCGGAAGCGCTCCTGCAGGGGCAGCGAAAATGGCCGCCTTGGCCTCGGCTGAAAGTTCGGGCGTATGCATACGACTGACGCTACGGGCTTTACCCCATGGCAGATCGATTTTTTCTGTTGCCTGCAGTTTCTGCAGCTGCGACTGTCCGGTGGTAATCGCCTGGGCCATCGCCGCCTCCATCGCCAACAACTGGCGTATCGCTCCAGCCACCGACTCCAGCGGCTCGACGGTTGCAGGCTTGTGCTCGATCACCCGTGCAGAGACCAAAGTATTGCTGCCGGTATCGATTGCCTCGGTATTCCGGCGATGTTTGACGGCATCCTCGGAAAAGATCGCCTGGAGGAGTTTGGGATTGGCGAACGGAGCCACCGCCGATCCGCCCTTCGTTAACCAGTCCGAGTTCTCCACGACAAGTCCATATTTTTCCGCGGCCGGCTTCAATGTGTCGGCCTGTTCGTAGACCGTGTTCGAAAAGCCTTCAGCCGCTTCCGCGAACTGCTTGGAACCAGTCTGGCTCTTCAACTCGGCCGCAATCTCATTCCTGACTTCGTCCAAGGGGCGAGCCTGCTCAGACCGAACGCCTGTGAGCTTGATCAGGTGAAAACCAAAATCCGAGCGCACCACGCCCGAGAGCTCACCTTCCTTCAACGAGAACACGGCATCCTCGAAGGGTTTCACCATTGTCCCGCGTCCGAAATAACCCAGGTCGCCACCCTTCTCAGCGGAACCCGGATCCTCAGAATGCTGCTTTGCCAGTTTGGCAAAATCGGCTGGATTTGCCTGCACTCGTGCAAGCAGCTCTTCAGCACGAGTCTGTGCTGCCTTGATCTCGGCCTCAGGAGCTCCCTTGTCTGCACGGAAAAGGATATGGCTCGCCTGACGCTGCTCCGGTTGCTTATAGCGGGCCTCGTTCGCCTCATACCAGGCCTTGATGTCCGCATCGCCGATCCTGGCATTTTCTGTCAGCTTGTTTTGGCTCAACACCAGATACTCAACGCGAACCTGCTCGGGGCGCTCGAAACGGGCACGGTTCTCATCGTAATAGCGCTTGACTGCAGCATCGTCAGGCTTGCTGTCCGCAGCAAAAGCATCTGCACGAAGAACATGCTCGCGAATTTCCCGTTCTTCGAGCTGGGCTGCCAGCCAGCGATCAGCAGCCATGCGCCCGCTGAATGCGCCATTGGCCGTCGCCAACATCGCTTGCTGCATCATCAGGTCCTGGCGGACACGGTGCTCGAACATTTCAACACTCATACCTTGGGCCGCGACCAATGCTTCGTAACGCTCGCGCGAAAACTTGCCATCCTCCTGCAACGAAGGCACCGAGGTAATGAAGTTCACCAGAAGATCATCGCCAACCTGCAGACGGGAGTCATTGGCAAATAACAGCAACAAGCGCTGGTTGACCAACTCCTGCAGGACACCGCGTCGCAACTCCGGACTGTCGAGCAAGGCCAGTTGGTCCGGATTGCCCCCCAGCTGGGGCCGCAGACGATCCTGTTGTTCGCGCAGGGCCTGCTGAAAGTCGGCGACAGTTATTGACGTATCACCGACTTTGGCCACGTCATCGGAACGCCCGGAGCTCACATAGGAATCGACGCCCCATAGCGCGAAGGGCAGGATGATGATCGCCAGGACGATCTGGATGAATTTCTTGTTGTTGCGAACGAGATCGAACATGACCAGTCTTTCAAAAACAAAAGGCGAACAATCGTTCGCCTGTCGGGTGATTCACCCGGATGTGCAGGGTTGTCTGGTGGGCGCTGACGGGTTCGAACCGCCGACATCCTCCTTGTAAGGGAGGCGCTCTACCAACTGAGCTAAGCGCCCTGCTCCCCTCGCAGCAAGGCATGGCCGCGAGGCTGGCTATTCTAGCAAACGAGATCGCTCAATGCTTGATCAAACCCGATTCAAGCGCGGCAGATTCAGCCGTCGGCAAGGCTGATGGCTGAGCCTCAGCGACTACCGGTTCGGGGAGAGGCTCGGGGATGCGTTCTAGTGCGATTTCAAGCACCTGATCAATCCATTTCACCGGCCGGATTTCGATCCGGTTTTTGATCGTATCGGGAATCTCTGCGAGATCCTTGACGTTTTCCTCCGGAATCAGCGCCAGTCGTATGCCTCCGCGAACCGCGGCGAGCAGTTTTTCCTTGAGGCCTCCGATGGGCAAAACTTCGCCACGCAGCGTGATTTCGCCGGTCATGGCTACGTCGGCCCGTACCGGAATACCCGTCAGACATGACACCAGTGCGGTCGTCATGCCGAATAGATTGACGCAGATTCCCCTGCCCCACCCACACCGGGAGCACCGTGCTCGAACGCGTCCCCCTCCTCGAGAAGCACATCGACGACTACACGGGCATCGTGGGCCCGGAGGTCGTCGAGCGCGTCCGTGAGCTGGCCGCGCCGCTGCAGG
>CAYNCH010000052.1:0-9101 GCA_964395815.1 uncultured Methyloversatilis sp. | reverse complement strand
GTGCTGCGCGAACGTCTTCGACAAACTGCGCAATTTGAAGAGCACGGACGAAACCTTCGACCTCATCGTCCTCGACCCGCCCAAGTTCGCGCCCTCGGCCAGCCATGCCGACCGTGCCAGCCGCGCCTACAAGGACATCAACCTGCTCGGCTTCAAGCTGCTCGCGCCGGGCGGACTGCTGATGACCTACTCCTGTTCCGGCGGCATCGGCGTCGAGCTGTTCCAGAAGATTGTCACCGGTGCGGCGCTCGACAGCGGCCGCACGGCGCGCATCGTCAGGCGGCTGCAGGGCACTGCCGACCATCCGGTCGACCTGGCGTTTCCCGAAGGGGAATACCTCAAGGGGCTGCTCGTCCAGGCCGACTGAAAAGTCGGCGCCGGCGGGACGGCACGAAGCCCTCATCCGGCGATTTCGCCCGCGACATAGAGCCAGCGGCTGGCTTCGCGCACGAAGCGGCTGGTTTCCTGGAGTTTGAAGGCCCGGCCGTTGAGCTTGTAGCGGGCGACGAATTCGACGATGGCGTGATCGGCATCCTGTACCTCGTGGCGCCTTACCGTCAGGCCGATCCAGTGCGGCTGCGGTTCCGTGTCGAGATGCAGGGCCGCGGGGCGCGTGGTCGGGTGCCAGGTGGCGAGCAGGTAGGCTTCGTGCAGCCGCACGTAGGCGGTATAGCGTGAGCGCATCAGCGCCTCGGCGGTCGGCGCCGCGATCCGGTCATCCAGGCAGGGTCCGCAGCAGTCGGCAAACGGCCTCCCGCTGCCGCAGGGGCAGGCTTCCCCGGTGGCGGTCCGGCTCATGGTCGTTTCACTTCCGTCGTGTTTCTTCGTAGGGGGCGATCTTGTCGACTGACAGCCGGTAGCCGGCCACGCCCCACTGCGTTTCGCCGCGTTGCACGTTCAGCGTGCCGTAGGTCCAGATCGGCACCATCATGCGCACGCCATCGAGTGGCTTCGCCGATTTGGCGTGGATGATCTGGTTGGCGGGTGGCGGCGGCGTGTGGATGCAGGCGCCGAAGTAGGGAACGATGAGGAATTCCGTCACCCCGCCCTTGCCATCCGGGCCCGTGCGTTCCAGCGGCAGTGCGAAGCCGGCGATGCGGATCTTCCTGCCGTTCAGCGCATGCTCCGCCGGGGCGTTGTCCCATTCGCGCTTGAGCTTGTCGAGCGCTTCCATCGCCCGCGGATCGGCATCGTCGAGCTTCGAGAGGTCCAGGGTCTTGAGTTCGCCGGAGGGATTCCAGTCCTTGGGCACCATCGCTTCCCATTTGAGTTCTGGCCACGGATCGGCGGCGTGCAGGGGAAGGGCAGTCAGCAGCGCCGCCAGAAAAATCAGCCATCGCATGTTCAGTTCCTCGGAGTCAGGCCGTCGGCCAGCGCCATGCGCCAGGCACGCCAGCCGGGAATCAGTCCGGCCGCCAGGCCGGTGGCGAGTATAGACGCGAGGATCGTCCATTCGTTCCCGCGCGGCAGGCCGGGCGACAGGTGGATGCCGAAGTCGCGCGCCAGTGGCGCGGCCAGCGCGCTGCCGCCGGCCAGCAGGCCGGTGCCGAGCAGCACGCCGAGCGTCGTTACCAGCAGCGCTTCGCCGGCCAGCATGAGGAACAGGTGGCCCGGCGCGGCGCCGAGGCTGCGCAGGATCGCCAGTTCGCGGCGGCGCTGGTCGAGCGCGGCCAGCATCGTCGCGGCGAGCCCGGCGAGGCCGACGGCGACGACCAGCGTGGAGAGGGCGAACAGGGTGCGTTCGAGCACGGCGAGCGTCTGCCACAGCTCGTCGAGCGCCACGCCGGGCAGCACCGCCATCAGCGCCTCGCCGCGATAAGCGTTGATCTGCCGTTGCACGCGAAAGACATCGGCGCGGTTTTTCAGCCCGACGAGCACGGCGGTGATCTCCTGCGGCGCGAGATCGAATTTGCGCACATGTTCGGCCGGGATCGCCAGATTCGGCAGCGGCGCGCCGCCGGCCCAGTCGAGATGGATGGCGGTGATGGCTTCGAGGCTCACATGCACCGTGCGGTCGACTGGTGTGCCGGTCGGCGCGAGCACGCCGACGACGGCGAAGGGTTTGTCGCCATGCTCCGGGCCCAGCTCCGCCATGCCGTGCGTCAGGGTGATGCGGTCGCCGGTGCGGTAGCCGAGCGTGCGCGCCACCTCGCTGCCGAGCACGGCCTCGAACACGCCGTTGACCGTCCCGGCGAACGGCCGGCCGGCGGCGAGGTCGAGCGGACGGGCGTCCGCGTAGCGGAAGCGCTCGAAATACGCCGGCGTCGTGCCGAGCACGGGAAAGCCGCGATGGCTGTCGCCGAGGCTGAGCGGCACGGCCCAGTCGATGGCCGGATTCAGGACGAGGGCCTCGACGCTTTCCCGGCGCAGGTTGTGCGTCGCGCTGCCGGTGTGAAACACGGCGTAGAGCATGAGTTGCAGGGCGCCGCTGCGCGCGCCGACGACGAGGTCGACGCCCGAGACCGATTGCGTGAAGCTCTGCCGCGCGTCGTGGCGCACGCGTTCGACAGCGAGCAGCAGGGCGGACGCGATGGCGATGGCGACCAGCACGATGCCGAGTGTCAGCCGGCGCGCCCAGGCGCTCTTGAGCGTGAGCGTCAGGATCGCCTTCATGCGCCCGGCTCCCCCGCTGGTTCCCCCGCCGCGCGATTGATGTCCGCGAGCGCGACGCTGCGATCGAAGTGCGCGGCCAGGCGCGCATCGTGGCTGACGAACAGCAGCGCCGCGCCGGCGGCGGTGCTTTCCGCCAGCAGCAGGTCGATGAAGGCCTGCTGGCGCGGTGCATCGAGCGCCGAGGTCGGTTCGTCGGCGATGAGGATTTCCGGCCGCCCGATCAGCGCGCGCACTGCGGCGACGCGCTGCTGCTGGCCCACCGAAAGTTCCGCCGCGGGCTTGCGCCACAGCGCCGGCGCGAGGTCGAGATGCGTCAGCAGGCGCTCCGCGGCGGCCTGCGCATCGCCGGCCCGTTGCCGGCGGCGCGCCGAAAAGGTGCAGGGCAGCAGCACGTTGTCGAGCGCCGACAGCCAGGGCAGCAGGTTGAACTGCTGGAACACGAAGCCGATGTGATCGGCGCGGAAGGCATCGCGGGCGCGGCCGGAGCGGGCGGCGAGGTCCTGGCCGAGCAATTCGACGCGGCCCCGCTCCGGCACGGCGACGCCGCCGAGCACGCCGAGCAGGGTGCTCTTGCCGCTGCCCGACGGGCCGTGCAGAAATACGCGTTCGCCGGGCGCGAGGGAGAAATACGCAATGTCGAGGCAGGGCGCGGTTTGTCCGCGCCAGCGGTAGCGCAGGTCGGCGAGGACGACCGCCGCCGCCATGCTTACCAGTTCAGGGCGGGCTTGTTCGGCGTCAGCCGCTGCGCGCCCTGACCGCCGGGGCCGACGCGCCGGGCTTCGAGGCGATAGAGACGCTTGAAGGATTTGAAGATCGTCGTCCCGACCGTTTTCAGCGCAGCCGGGCTCGCGCAGCGGTAGGTATAGCGGGCCTCGATGTCGGCGTGGTGCGCTTCGCCTTCATGCGCGTGGCCGTCATGATCGTCCGCGCCGCCGGCGAAGGGCACATGAACGTCCTTCGACTGCAACGCGCACTGCGCCGCAGAAGTCGGCGCCCACAGGACGGCGGCTGCGTCGAGCGCCTTGGCGGCGGCCGCGAGGGCGGCCTTCTCCTTGTCGTTTTTCGGCGGGCGCTCGAAGCCGACGGCGGCGTCGAGCGGCAGGTTCAGGTTCAGCGTCAGCGTCTCCTTGTCGAGCGCGGCGTCGAGCTGGCCTTCGCCATGCACATGCTTGTGCTGGGCGAAGGCGAAGGGGGCGGCCAGCAACAGGGCGGCGGCGAGCAGGGTTTTCATGGCGAACTCCGTGGAATCAATGTGCGTGCCCGCTGCCGAACACCACCAGCGCGATGCCGGCGGCGAGCAGCAGGCCGTGCCAGCCGATCGATTGCTGCTCGCGCTTGAGGCGCGGCATCAGGTCGGCGACGGCGATGTAGAGGAAGCTGGCGGCGGCGAGGGTGAGGATGTGCGGCACCCATTCCTGCGCACGTTCGAGGGCGAAATAGCCGACCACGCCGCCGGCCAGCGCGGCAAGGCTGGAGAGGGCGTTCCAGAACAGCGCCCGGCCACGCTGCCAGCCGGCGGCGAGCAGGATGGCGAAGTCGCCGGCTTCCTGCGGCACTTCGTGGGCGATGATGGCCAGCGTGGCGGCCCAGCCCAGGGCCGGGTCGGCGAGGAAGGCGGCGGCGATCAGCAGGCCGTCGGTGAAATTGTGAAAACCGTCGCCGACGAGGATCGAGACCGTTTCGCCTTCCTGGCCGACGTGCAGGTGATGGTGGCTGTGGGTGTGGTCTTCGCATTCCTGGTCGTGCGGGTGCGTGTCCGGGTTGCCGTGCGAATGCCGCCACAACGCGAATTTCTCCAGCGCGAAGAAACCGAGGATGCCGGCCAGCAACAGCGGAAAGACTTCGTGCGGCGTGAGTCCGGATTCGAGTGCCTCGGGCAGCAGGTGCAGCGTCGCGGTGGCGAGCAGCAGGCCGGTGGAAAAGCTCACGGTAAAGCCCAGCCACTTCTTCGGCAGGCCGAACATCACCAGCGCGGCAGCCAGGAGCGACAGCAGGCCGCCGGCAATGCAGGCGAATGCGATCTGGGCGAGCAGGGGCAGGGAGGTCATGGGAATGGATTGAAACACAACCCGGTTGCAAATGCAATCGTGTTGCAAATATGGTGCCGCTGTGTTTTCATTGGCACATGTCCGCAACCGCCTCATCCACCACCGCCGATCTTCTGCGCAGCGCCGGCGTCAAGGTGACGCCCGGGCGCGTGCGCGTGTTCGAGGCGCTCGCGGCGGCGGCGCAGCCCCTGAGTCACGCCGACCTCGAAGCGTTGTTGCCCGATGCCGACCGCGTGACGCTCTACCGTGTGCTCGATTCGCTGGTCGGCTGCGGGCTGGCGCTGCGGGCGACCGATGCGCGTGGCGTGTTCCGCTTTTCCGCCAGCGGCGCGCAGCGCGAACACAGCGGCCATGTGCATTTCCGTTGTACCGATTGCGGCGGGGTGTTCTGCCTCAAGGCCGTACCGCCGCCGCCGCCCAAGCTGCCGCGCGGTTTTCGTCTCGCCGAAGTCGATTACGACGTGCGCGGCACCTGCGCCGAGTGCGTGCGCCGCAGCACCGGCACCGGTACAGGATGATGCGGCTGTCGCGCTCCTTGCTGTTGCTGTTGGGATTGGCCATGCTCTCGGCGCAGTTCGCCCTGGCCGCGCACGGCATCGAGCACGGCTTGCGCACGCATGACGAACCGTGCATCGAATGCCTGGCCGTGCCGGGCTTCGTGGCGGTGCCGGCGCAGCCGCCGTGTCTGCCGCCGGTTATGGCAGCGGGTGGTGATGCACTCCGTGCCGTCCCGCCAGCGCCGACTTTTCCCGCACCGCTCCCCTTCCGCAGCCGCGCGCCGCCTGTCTGCCAGAACGTCTGAGCCGTTATCTCAACCGTTTTGGAGTTTCGACATGAACCGTATCCCTCTGGGGATGCTGGCGGCCGCCAGCATCCTGACTGCATTGCCCGCCGCCGCTGTGGCGGATGACGATCTGCAAGCCCTGCGTGCCGAAATCGCGCAGCTGAAGCAGGCTTACGAACAGCGCATTGCCGCGCTGGAAAGCCGCCTGCAGCAAGCCGAGCAGAAACCGGCCCCGCTGCCCGCCGCCCATCCGTCCGGCCAGGTAACCTCCGGCAGCGCCTTCAACCCGCAGATCTCGCTGATCCTCGATGGCGTCTATTACCGCGACAACACACAGGGGGCCGGCCCGGAACTGCTGGAGCACATCGACGGCATCAACCACAGCCACGACCACGCGGGCCACAGCCACGGTACCCTCGAACGCGGCTTCAACCTGCGCGAGACCGAGCTGGGATTTGCGGCGACGGTGAGCCCCCACTTCGACGCTGCAGCCATGATCACGGTCAGCGCCGAGGGCGACGCCGCGCTTGAGGAAGCCTATTTCGACACGCGCAGCCTGCCGGCCGGACTGAAAATCCGTGGCGGCAAGTTTCTTTCCGGCATCGGCTACCTCAATGGCCAGCATCCGCACACCTGGGACTTCGTCGACCAGAACCTGCCATACCGCACCCTGCTCGGCGATCATGGTCTGCTCGATACCGGCCTGCGCCTGACCTGGCTGCCGCCGACCGGCCACTGGTTCACCCAGTTCGGCGTCGAACTGCTGCAAGGCAAGGAGCAGACCTTCGCCAGCAGCAACGTGGCGACGCCGAACGGCCGCGCCGACGGCACCGCACTGGCCGGCACGGCGGCAGGCGAGCTGTCGTCCGCCAAGGCCGGCCCGCGCCTGACGACGTTGTTCGCCAAGTTCGGCCCCGACCTCGGCGACAGCCACGCCCTGCAATTCGGTGGCTGGCTGGCGCAGTCCAGGCAGCATCAGGAAGCGCATGACCACACCGAAGAAGATCCGGCGGCCTTCGTCCACGCGCTCGAAGGCAAGGGCAAGGCCTGGGGGCTCGATGCCGTCTACACGTTCGACGCCGGGCGCTACGGCGGGCAGGGCAACCTCAAGCTGGTCGGCGAATATCTGCGCCTGAACAAGGACATGAAGATCGCCTTCCACGAAAACGGTGCATTGGTCGGCCAGAAGCGCGACTTCGCGCAGGACGGTATCGTGTTGCAGGGTACGTATGGCTTCCTGCCGCACTGGCAGGCGGGGGTGCGCTACGATGCGACCGGGCTGACCAATACGCTCGACGGCCCGGCCGGCCAGCTCTGGGACAAAAACCAGTCGAATCGCTGGACCTTCGCGCTGACGCGGCAGATCGACCACTTCTCGCTGCTGCGCCTGCAAGTCTCGCGCGCCCGGTTGTGGGTCGAGGGTGCGCAGGAGAACCTCAACCAGATCTTCGTGCAATACCAGCACAGCCTCGGCGCCCACGGCGCGCATGCGTTCTGACGGGAGCGGCGATGAAACGACTGCTGGTTTTTCTGGCCGCCTGGTTCGCCCTGCCGGCCTTTGCACTGAATGTCGTGGCGACGACCGCCAGCATGGGCATGCTGGCGCGTGTGGTGGGTGGTCCGTCAGTGCGGGTGACGGAGCTCGCACCGCCCGATCGCGACGCACACATGTTGCAGGCCAAACCTTCGATGCTGCGTGCGCTGCGCGATGCCGACCTCGTCGTCGCCGTCGGCGCGGAGCTGGAAATCGGCTGGCTGCCGGCGGCGACCGGTGGTGCGGCCAATGGCGCCATCCTGCCGGGCCGGCCCGGCTATTTCGAGGCCGCTGCCCAAGTGCCGCTGCTCGACGCCGGCCAGGCCGCCGACCGCGCGCAGGGCGATGTGCATCCGGCCGGCAATCCGCACGTCAATCTCGACCCGGCGCGCATGGCGACCATCGCCAAGGCGCTGGCGGAACGGCTCGCGCAACTCGACGCGGCGAATGCGGCGGGGTACCGCGAGCGGGCGCAGGGCTTTACCGCCGCGGTCGAAGCGAAGCTGCCGGTCTGGAAGCAGAAAGCGGCCGGCAGCGGAGGCGCGGTGCTGTATCACAAGGATGGCGCCTACCTGCTGCATGCGCTGGGCCTGACGCTGCACGGTACGCTGGAACCGGTACCGGGCGTGGCGCCGACGGCGAGCCATCTCGAAGCGCTGGCGGGCAGGCTGAAGGGAACGAAGGGCGTCATTGCGCACACGCCCTACCAGCCGCCCGCCGGGGCCGAAAAGCTTGCCAGCCTGACCGGCTGGACGGTAGTCGCCCTGCCGATCGAACCACCTGCCGGCAGCGATGCGAGCGGTTACTTCGCGCTGATCGACCGCTGGGTCAACGTGCTGGCGGTGCAGTAGATGCTGGCGCTGGCCGAGGCCGTCGCCGGCTACACGCATGCCGTCTCGCCGGCGACGACTTTTTCTGTCGCCCGCGGCGAGGTGGTCGGGCTGGCCGGGCCGAACGGCATCGGCAAGTCGACGCTGCTCAATGCGGTACTCGGCACGGCGCGGCTGTTCGCGGGCCGCATCGAGCGGGCGCCGGGCACCCGCATCGGCTATCTGCCGCAGCAGCCGGTGCGCCTGCCGGAGCTGCCGCTGACGGGCCGCGAATTGCTGCGCATGCTCGGTGCCGACCGTCTGGCCGCACCGCCGCGACTGGCGGTAAGGCTCGATGCACGCATCGACCGACTGTCCGGTGGCGAATATCAGCTGCTGATGCTGTGGGCGACGCTGGCCGGCGCGGCCGGGCTGATTCTGCTCGACGAGCCGACCAACCACCTCGATGCCGATCATCTCGGCACCGCGGCCGATGAAATCGCCGCCGCGCGCGCGCAGCGCGCCACGCTGGTGGTGAGCCACGACCGCGCCTTTCTCGACGCCGTCTGTACGCACATCGTCGACCTGGGGGCGACCCATGACTGAGCTCCTCGTCGCCCCCTTGTTCGCCGGCCTGGCGCTGGCGCTCGTCCTGCCGCTGGTCGGCACCCTGCTGCGCCTGCGCGACGAATGGCTCGCCACGCTGGGCCTCGCCCACCTGGCGGCGGCCGGTGCGCTGCTCGGGCTGGCGATTCATCTGCCGGGTTTTCTCGGTGCGCTGGGCGGTGCCTGTGTCGGCGTCGGCGCCAAGCAGGCGGTGGGCGGCCGCGGGGCCAGTCACTCGGCCTACGGCCTGATGATCCTCGCCGGCTGGGCCCTGACCCTGCTGATCGCGGCGAATACGGCGCTGGGCGATGCCCTGGCGCATGCGCTGATCGACGGCCAGCTTTATTTTGCCGGCGGGCGCGAACTGGCGCTGACGGGTGCGCTGCTGCTCGTGGCCTGGCCAGCCATTCTCCGGCTGGCGCCACGGTTGATCGTCGCCCGGCTGTTTCCCGCCACCGAACGCGCCAACCGCCTGCCGGCCTGGCGCTGGCATCTCGGTTTCGACCTGCTCGCCGCGACGGCCATCGCTGTGGGCACCACGACGATGGGCCTGATGGCGAGCTTCGCGCTGATCTTCTTGCCGCCCTGGCTGGCCTTCCGGCTGGCCCCCGACTGGCGCCGCGCGCAGTGGCTGGCGGCGGGAATCGGCGCCGCCGGCTACGGCCTGGCCTTTGCGCTGGCACTGGCGTTCGATCAGCCGTTCGGAC
>CAYNCH010000051.1:0-9146 GCA_964395815.1 uncultured Methyloversatilis sp. | reverse complement strand
GGTATCGATCAGGCCGGGTGCCACGCAGTTGACGGTAATGTTTCGACTGCCCAGTTCCTGAGCCAGCGAACGCGTCAAGCCGGCGACGCCTGCCTTGGCCGCGCAATAGTTCGCCTGCCCCGGATTGCCCGAGCTGCCAACCACCGAGGTGATGTTGATGATGCGGCCAAAACGGGCCTTCATCATGGCGCGCATCACCAGGCGCGACATCCTGAACACCGCCTTGAGGTTGGTATCGATGACGACATCCCATTCCTCGTCCTTCATGCGCATCGAGAGGTTGTCCTTCGTAATGCCGGCGTTATTGACCAGTACCGACACCGCCCCGAATTTTTTTTCGATCTCGCCCAGCAAGGCTTCACAGGCCGCCGCATCGGTAACATTCAGCACCGCGCCCATGCCTGTTGTCCCGGACGCATCCAGCGCCTGCTGAATATCGGCGGCACCGCCTGCCGAGGTGGCCGTGCCGATCACGATAGCCCCCTGGCTGCGCAGCTCCATGGCGATCGCCCGGCCAATGCCACGCGAGGCGCCCGTCACCAGAGCGACTTGTCCTTCCAGCATGGGATTCATCCTTTCGTTGCGGTCAGCGCCGCTTCAACGCCGGCCAGGTCGTTCATTGCACCGCCCGCGAGCTCGGCACAGCGTTTGGTCAGTCCCGCCAGCACCTTGCCGGGACCGCATTCGAAAACCTGGGTTACACCTGCCGCCTGCATGGCACGGATTGTCTCCACCCAGCGCACCGGCGCAGCTGCCTGGCGCACCAGCGCATCCTTGATCTCGGCGGGTGTGGATAGCACCGCCACATCGACGTTGTTGACCACCGGAATCACCGGAGGCTTGAATTCAATCGCGGCCAAGGCGGCCTGCAGACGTTCGGCTGCCGGCTGCATCAACGAAGAATGGAACGGGGCCGATACCGGCAGCATCACCGCACGCTTCGCACCGGCGGCCTTGCAGGCCTCGGCGGCACGCTCGACCGCTGCCTTGTGGCCGGCGATCACCGTTTGTTCGGGCGAATTGAAATTGACGGCCTGAACAGCCCCACCCTCATGTGCTTTTTCCTGTTCCGCGCAGATCATCCTGATCTTGTCGGGATCGAGGTTGAGGATCGCCGCCATGGCTCCCGTGCCGGCGGGGACAGCCTCCTGCATCGCCTTGGCACGCAACTCGACAAGCGGCACCGCGAGCTTCAAATCCAGGACGCCAGCGGCGACCAGAGCAGCATACTCGCCAAGGCTGTGGCCGGCCAGCAGGGCGGGCTGAGCCCCCCCCTTGTCGAGCCACAGACGCCATACCGCGATACCTGCCGTCAGCATCAACGGCTGGGTATTGACGGTTTGCGACAAGGCTTCAGCCGGACCTTCGGCAACCAGTTGCCAAAGATCACGCCCCAGGGCGGCGGATGCCTCGTCAAAAGTGGCACGAATGACCGGGCTGTCGCCGTAGGCAGCCATCATCCCGACGGTCTGGGAGCCCTGGCCTGGAAATACGAAAGCGAAGTTCATGTCTATCTCACAAGGTAATTAGGGCGGCACCCCAGGTGAAACCACCACCGACGCCTTCGATCAACGCCGTCTCGCCAGCGCCGACCTTTCCAGACCGTACTGCCTCATCAAGCGCCAGCGGAATCGAGGCTGCCGAAGTGTTGCCATGGTGATCGACCGTGACGACAACCTTTTCCGGCGGCAGGTGCAATTTTTTTCCCGTCGCCTGCATAATGCGAATGTTCGCCTGATGGGGAATCAGCCAATCGACTTGGGCTGCGGTCATTCCGGCGGCGGCGATGACCTCCTCGGCAACCTCGGCCAGCACCTTAACCGCGAATTTGAAGACGGCTTGCCCATCCATGCGCAGGAACGGATCGCCGATCGGCTGGCCGCCGCTGAGATGCCCGGCTACGGAGAGGATGTTGCGATGGCGGCCGTCGGCATGCAATGCCGTGGCGTGAATTCCCGGCATCGGAGCGGCTTCAAGGACGACGGCACCAGCGCCATCGCCAAAAAGTACACAGGTACCACGATCGTGCCAGTCGAGAATGCGCGAAAAGGTCTCGGCGCCGACCACCAATGCACGCTGGTGCGAACCTGAACGGATGAACTTGTCGGCAACGGTCAGTGCATAGATGAAGCCGCCGCATACCGCCTGCAAATCGAAGGCGGCACCGCCGTTGGTGATGCCGAGTTTGTCCTGCAGGATGGTCGCCGTGCTGGGAAAAATGAAATCCGGCGTCGAAGTTGCCAGCACGATGAGATCGACATCGTTCGGCTGGCAGCTTGCCGCCGCCAATGCCCGCTGACAGGCAATGACCGCCAGATCGCTGGAGGCGACCCCGGGGGCCGCCAAGTGCCGGGTGCGGATGCCGGTGCGCTCGATGATCCAGTCATCGGTCGAATCGAGGCCGTGGGTTGCGACCAGTTCGGCGTTGCCGACCGGATTGCCTGGCAGGTAACTACCGGTACCGGTAATACGGGAATGGATCATGGCCTGGCTCTCACTCGATCAATCGCAGAGGGTCGGTTCCGGCTCGCTGGACAGCAGAGCTGCTGCCATGCGGGCCTCGATTTTTTCCGGCAGACGCTCGCGAGCCGCCTCGGCCGCCCGCTCCAGCGCATGGCGAAACGCGTAAACATCGGCAGAGCCATGGCTCTTCACCACCACACCACGTAGCCCAAGCAAGCTGGCACCATTGTAGCGGCGATGGTCAACGCGCGACTTGAAGGCCTTGAGTACCGGCAACGCAACCAGACCGGCCAGCCGGGTGAAAAGATTGCGCGAAAACTCCTGACGAAGAAAGGTGCCGACCATCTGGGCCAGACCCTCGGAAGTTTTCAGGGCCACGTTGCCGACAAAGCCATCGCATACGACGACGTCGGAAGTGCCTTTGTAAATGTCGTCACCCTCGACATTACCGATGAAGTTGAGACCACTATTTTTCAGCAGTTCTCCGGCGCGCTTGACGACCTCGTTGCCCTTGATCTCTTCTTCGCCGATATTCAACAGGCCGACACTCGGACGCTCGTCATGTTCCAGCGCAGATGCCAACATCGCCCCCATGACACCAAACTGGAGGAGGTGCTCGGGGGCACAGTCCACGTTCGCGCCAAGATCGAGAACGTAGGTATGCCCCTTCATGGTCGGCAGGATCGACGCAATCGCCGGCCGGTCGATGCCAGGCAGGGTTTTCAGGACAAAGCGTGAAATCGCCATCAAGGCGCCGGTGTTTCCTGCGGAAACGGCCGCATCCGCACGACCGTCCTTGACGAGATTCGCCATGACGCGCATTGACGAATCCTTTTTGTTCCGCAAGGCGCTGGCAACCGGTTCGTCCATGCCGACCACTTCGCTGGCTGACTGTAGCGAGCACCGGCCGGACAAGGCTATGTCAGCCTGGGCCAGCAAGGGCTCGATGGAGTCAGACCGGCCAACCAGGATAACGGAGGCCGAACGGTCCTGACGCAGAAAGTCGAAAACCGCGGGGATGACCACGCTCGGTCCGTGATCGCCCCCCATGCAGTCGACAGCAAGGGTGATGGTCATGCTGGGCGCCCATGAAAACGGCCGGACGCTCTCACGCCCGGCCGCTTCTGGCAAATCCGGATCACTCGCCCTTGGTCTTGATGACTTTCTTGCCCCGATAAACGCCCGACGGGGAAATATGGTGGCGCAAATGCACTTCGCCGGTGGTCGACTCGACGGCCAGCGAAGGAGCGTTGAGGAAATCGTGCGAGCGGTGCATGCCGCGTTTGGAGGGGGACTTCTTGTTCTGTTGAACTGCCATGATGACTCCTTGCTTCGATATTTGCCTGCGGTAAAAATGCCTGCGTTAATGTTGCTTCTTCAATCCGGCCAACGCCGCGAAGGGCGACGAACCTCTATCTCCATCCAGGCCACCCGCTTTTGCAGGTAGCCGACAATCCTCGTGACACGGTGCAATCGGCAAGGCCAACAACACTTCATCCTCGACCAGTTCCAGCACCGACAACTCTCGGCTGGCCGGCAGGGCATCATATGCATCGGCCTCCAGTTCACCCTCCGGCCATGCTGCGTTTTCCGGCACCAGCAAGAGGTGACTCACGACTGCACACTGCCAATCCACATCGCCGAGACAGCGCTGGCACCGCATTTTCAACTGCCCGGAAACCCTTAGATGCAGAAAGGATTTCCTTCGGCCATCAGCATCGACAATACAGTCGCCGGACAACTCGCAATCCAGCCGGCCATCCCGCCCGGTCAGGAGATCGTGCAGACGCGCCAAGCTCGACAACTCCAGCTTGCCGGAGAGACAACCACCCTCCCCCGCAAACCTGAGGCTATCGACGACGACTTCCGCCAAATCAAGAATTTCCCGGCACGACATAAAGGGCGAGGATGTTATCATGCGCCGCGCTTTCCAGTCAAAGACATATTTTGACAAAAAGCCTGAAAAAACATTCGCTAAACCATCGATCAGCCGCGCCTGCCATGCCATCACTGATTCTGGCCTCGACCTCGCCCTACCGCCGCGAACTGCTGGAACGCCTGCAGATTCCCTTCGAGACGTGTGCTCCGCACACCGACGAAACGCCGCTTGAAGGCGAACATCCGGCAGCGACCGCCGAGCGCCTTTCTGCCGCCAAGGCCACGGCAGTCGCCGAACGTTACCCGGAATCGCTGATTATCGGCTCCGATCAGGTCGCGTACTGCGGCAGCCAGCGCTTCGGCAAGCCGGGCAGCCGCGACCGTGCGCGGACACAATTGCGCGAACTGGCCGGGAGCATCGTCACTTTCCATTCAGGCCTGTGCCTGCTGAACACTCGGACAGGCCGTTCGCACATCCGCGGCGTTGCCACCGAGGTCCGCTTTCGCGAACTCTCCAACGCCGAAATCGAACGCTACCTCGACAAGGAGGATGCCCTCAACTGTGCCGGCAGCGCGCGCTCCGAGGCCTTGGGCATCAGCCTGCTCGAATGGATGAAGAGCGACGACCCGACCGCCCTCGTCGGCCTGCCCCTGATCGCTCTCGCCGAAATGCTGCGGGTCGAAGGCATCCCGCTGCCGTGAACCCAAATTGAGCGGTACGCTTTTTTTATTGCCGACACAGCTCGGCGATACCCCATGGACAAACGTCCTTCCCGCTGGCGCACAGGAGGCCGCTTGCAGGATCACGCACTTCATCGTCGAAAACGCCAAGTCGGCACGCGCTGCGCTGAAATGGCTCGGCCATCCCGGCCCTCTGCGCGAACTGTCGATCGAGCAACTCCCCGAACCGCTGCATCAAGCTGAAATCGAACGCCTGATCGCTCCTCTGCTCGCGGGCCACGACATCGCCCTGATGTCGGAGGCCGGATGCCCGGGCGTCGCAGACCCCGGCGCGCTGATCGTCCGCCGCGCTCACGAGTTGGGTATCGCCGTCAGACCGCTGGTCGGCCCCTCCTCCCTGTTGCTGGCCTTGATGGCCTCGGGACTCAACGGTCAGCGTTTCGCCTTCCATGGCTATCTTCCACAACGCGACCCGGAAAGAACCCGGCACATCGTCGAACTGGAAAAGGAGTCGCGTCAGAAACAGCAAACGCAGCTGTTCATCGAGACGCCCTATCGGAACACGTCACTGTTCGAAGCCCTGCTTGCTGCCTGCCGGCCGGATACGCTGCTTTGCGTCGCGACCGACCTGACACTGCCCGAAGAGCGCATCACGACCCGCAGTATCGCCGCCTGGCGCCGCCCTGCCAGCACCGACTTTTCCCTGGACCGGCGGCCGACGGTTTTCCTGCTGCTCGGTTAGAAAACGCTCAGCGCAAGCTGAGGCCCGGCAACGCCTGACCCAGGCTGTCCGCCATGCCGGCGCCAAAACGCCGCGCAAACTTCTCGGCGAAATTCGGCTTGACCGTGTAATCCCGGATCTCCTCAGCGCCAATGATGTCGCGCGCCACCGAATCGAGCGTCCCGAAGCCGTCGGCCAGGCCGAGTTCGATGCTTTTCGCGCCGGTCCACATCAGGCCGGAGAACATGTCCGGCGTTTCCTTGAGGCGGGAGCCACGGCCTTGTCGGACCACCTCGATGAACTGGCGATGGATGTCATCCAGCATTTCCTGGGCGTGCAGTTTGTGACGTTCGTTCTGCGGCGAGAATGGATCAAGAAAACCCTTGTTCTCGCCTGCCGTGAGCAGACGGCGGTCGACACCCAGCTTGTCCATCGTGCCGGTAAAGCCGAAACCGTCCATCAGCACGCCGATCGAGCCAACGATGCTCGCCTTGTCCACGTAGATCTTGTCGGCAGCGGCCGCAACGTAGTAGCCACCCGAGGCACAGATATCCTCCACCACGACATAAAGGGGCTTTTCGGCGTGCTTGGCCCGTAAACGACGGATTTCATCGGTAATGATGCCCGCCTGGACCGGGCTGCCACCGGGGCTGTTGATGCGCAACACAATGCCCGCCGCATGCTTGTCGTCGAATGCTGCTTGCAAGGCGCCGACGACATCGTCGGCATTCGCATCGCCTTTGGCCTGGATCACTCCCTGGAGATCGACCAAAGCGGTGTGACGACTCAGATCACCTTCCGGGTGAACAGCATCCCAATCCACCAACACCCCAAGCAAGACGGCCAGATAGGCAAACACCAGCAGTTTGAAGAAAATTCCCCAGCGCCGTGCGCGTCGCTGTTCATTGACCGCCTCGAGAGCCACCTTTTCGAGAATTTTCCGTTCCCAGTTCGAATCGTCCGCCACCTGATATACCTTTTCTGTCAGTCAACACTCAATCACGTCAAGCATGCTCGGTCAGCCAGCGTGCCAATGCTGTGACCGAACTTGCACAGTATAGAGGCCCGGCTTCCCGTAACGCATCGGCGGGATGGGCCCCATAAGACACCCCCAGCGCGTCGACACCGGCATTCCTGGCCATCAGCAGGTCGTGCGTGGTATCGCCGATCATCAAAGTCTGCGTTGGTGCGACGGCAAATTCATCCATCAGTTCCTCCAGCATCTGCGGATGGGGCTTGGAATGGCACTCGTCGGCGCAGCGTGTGGCATGGAAGAACTCGCCCAAGCCGGTGTGCTCCAGTGCCCGATCCAGACCGCGTCGCGACTTGCCGGTCGCCACGCCGAGCCGGAATCCGCTTTCCGCGAGATCACGAACCAACTCGTCTGCGCCAGCGAAAAGCGTCAACTGATGATCGCGCGACATGTAATGATGACGATAGCGCTCGACCAGATCACCGTAATGACTCTCCGGCAGATCTGGCAGGACATAGCGCAAAGCCGCATCCAGCCCCAGTCCGATGATGTGACGCGCCCGCTCGTTGCTGGGCGGCTCGAGGCCGAGATCGCGCGCCGCCGCCTGGACACTATCGACGATCATGGCGGCCGAATCCATCAAGGTTCCATCCCAATCGAACACGATCAACTCATAGCGCTTCATCGGTTTTTCCTATTTTCATCAGAAATCGCTCCAACTCTGCCGGCAACGGGGCTGCGAGCGCCAGCGGTTCCCCACTCAATGGATGAGGCAGCCGTATGGCTGCCGCGTGCAGGAACATGCGTTTCAGACCGGCCTTCTGCAAGTCCCGGTTGAGGCTGAAATCACCATATTTTTCATCGCCCAGGATGGGAAACCCCAAGTGTGCAAGATGCACACGGATCTGGTGAGTCCGACCGGTACGCAACTCCACTTCGAGCAGGCTGAAAGTACCCAGCGGAGTCGGCCAGCGATCGAGCAACCGCATGATCGAATGCGCATCCTTGCCTTCGGGAGAAACCCGCACACGTCGCTCCCCTTCTGCCGTGTGGTATTTGAGAAGGGGCAGTTTCACGTTGCGCAGTTTGTCCCGCCAATGCCCCTTCACCAGCGCCAAATAGCGCTTGTCGATGCCGCCATCCCGGAACAAGTCGTGCAGCCGGGTCAGCGCGGATCGCTTCTTGCCAATCACCAGCAACCCGGATGTCTCGCGGTCGAGCCGATGGGCCAGTTCAAGAAACTTCGCCTGTGGTCGCACCTGACGAATCTGTTCGATCACACCGAAATCGACACCGCTGCCGCCATGCACCGCAACGCCGGCCGGTTTGTCGATGACGATCATCGCGTCGTCTTCGAAGATCGTGGCGAATTCACGGCCCGGTACCGGTGCAGTTTCGACTTTTTCAGGCAGACGAACCGGCGGTATCCGTACACGATCACCCTGCGCAAGGCGACAGTCGGCCCCGACCCGCCCCTTATTGACCCTTACCTCTCCGCTTCTGAGGATGCGATAGACATGACTTTTCGGCACCCCCTTGAGATGCTTCATCAGGAAGTTGTCGATCCGCTGTCCGATGCCGTCTTCCTCAACCTCAAGGAATGTGACTGAATTTTTACTCAACTCTTTCATTTCCAATATAATGCCTGAGCTTTGCCGTCCCCGTACGGCGCGCCCGACGACACGAAGCTGCGCCGGGGCGTCGAGCGATGACGTTGCCGCCAGTGCGTGACGCGATGACTTTGCCGCGAACCGTGCCCCGGCATGGGAAAGCGCGGACGACCCCCGGCATTTTCAACGGCCCCGGCAATTCCCCTTTCCTGCACAGCCCGGGTATGTCGCTCGCCCGAAGCAGCGATACTACTTTGTCTCAAGACATTTTTACGCGCACCAGACAGGCTTTGATACGCGTTGCCCGTTCTTAACTCGAACCCGCGGCGCGATCCGACAAATTTTTGAATCTTTTGCCCAGTCCATCACTCCCTTCCCGATGAAGCTGAATCCGCAAATCCGTTCATAGCGCCGCCCATACTGGCGGCGTGGTTTGTCGTGCCTTCCTGCCCGCGCGTGGGAGCACACATGAAACGCATGCTGTTCAATGCGACGCAGGCCGAGGAACTCCGCGTCGCGATCGTCGATGGTCAGAAACTGATTGACCTCGACATCGAATCGGCCGCCAAGGAGCAACGCAAGAGCAACATCTACAAGGCGGTCATCACCCGCATCGAGCCCAGCCTCGAAGCCGCCTTCGTCGATTACGGTGCCGAGCGCCACGGTTTCCTGCCGTTCAAGGAAGTCTCGCGCAGCTATTTCCAGCCCGACCTCGAACCCGGCCGCGCCCGCATCCAGGACGCGCTCAAGGTCGGCCAGGAACTGATCGTCCAGGTCGAGAAGGACGAGCGCGGCAACAAGGGCGCGGCGCTGACCACCT
>CAYNCH010000050.1:0-9256 GCA_964395815.1 uncultured Methyloversatilis sp. | reverse complement strand
GGTGTTCTTGACCGCCGTGGTGGTGTCGGTCGCATCGTCGAGGATGATGTAATTGACTTTCTCGCCGCCGATTTCGGTCGGCATCAGCGCGAAGGTGTTCTTCTCGGGAATGCCGAGCGAGGCGGCCGGGCCGGTAGCGGAGACGACGACGCCGACATTGATGTCGGCCGCGGCCTGGCCGGCGAATGTGGACATGGCGGCGACGATGGCAGTCGCCAGCAGGGACTGCAGAGGTTTATTCATGGGCTCCTCCCGTGGGATATTTATGGACAGCAATTGAGGGAAGCGCGAATTTAACACTGCACCGCGCGTCCGTCCATGAAAAGGACAGGGGTTTCCCGCTATGCCAGCCAGGTATCCCAGCCGATCTTGGCGATCAGCGCCGTGGTCATGACCAGGAAGACGATGCGCACAAAACCGCTGCCATGACGGATCGCCAACTTGCTGCCGAGTTGCGCCCCGACGATGTTGCACACCGCCATGCCGAGGCCGAGCAGCCACAGCACGTGGCCCTGGGGCGCGAACAGCAGCAGGGCGCCGGCATTCGTCGCGGCATTGACGACCTTCGCGCTGGCCGAGGCATGCAGGAAATCCATGCCGAACAGGCGCACGAAGGCGAAGATCATGAAACTGCCCGCCCCCGGGCCGAAAAAACCGTCGTAGAAGCCGAGCAGCGCGCCGGCCAGCAGCGCGGCGAACAGGGCATGGCGTGGTGCCACGGCCGCCGTGCGTGCCTGCCGGCCGAAATCGGGCTTCGTCCACGTATAGAGCGCGACCGCCACCAGCAGCCAGAGTACCAGCGGCCGGACGACTTCCTTGGGCAGCCACGCCACGGTGGCCGCCCCGAGAAAGGAAAACAGGAAGGCCGCCCCGGCCGCCGGCAACGCGATGCGCCAGGGCATCGCCACCGCCCGGATGTAGCGACGCGCGGCATTCGTCGTGCCGAAGATCGAGGCAATCTTGTTGGTGCCGAACAAGGTTGCCGGACTTTCCTGCGGCAAGGCCGCGAACAGCGCGGGAACCTGAATCAGCCCGCCGCCGCCGGCCACGGCATCGACGAAGCCGGCCAGGGCGGCGGCAGCGAGCAGGCCGAACCAGAGTGCGTCAAAGTCCATCCCGCGCGCCGTCCTGCCAGTGCCGACTTTCTCAGGCGCGGCGCAAAAAGGCTTCGGCTTCCGCCGCCGGCACCGGCCGGCTGAAGAAGTAGCCCTGCACCACGTCGCAGTCGAGTCCCTTGAGGAATTCGAACTGCGAAGCGGTCTCGACGCCTTCGGCGACCACCGACAAGCCGAGGCTGTGTGCCAGCGAAATCGTTGCCGCGCTGATCGCCGCGTCGTTCGGATCGTGCTCGATATCCATCACGAAGGAACGGTCGAGCTTGAGCCGGTCGAGCGGCAGCTGCTTGAGATACGCCAGCGACGAATAGCCGGTGCCGAAGTCGTCGATCGCCAGCTCGATGCCGAGTGCGCGCAACTGGGCGAGCAGGCGCGTCGTGCCCTGAGGGTTTTTCATCGCCACGCTCTCGGTGATTTCCAGTTCCAGATCGCTGCCGCTCAGCCCGTTAAGTGCGAGCAGGGCGGCGATGCGCGGCACCAGCTGGGGATCGCGCAGCTGGTGCGCCGACAGGTTCACCGCCATGCGGATCACACCGATCCCGGCCGCGCGCCAGCGCGCCAGGTCGCCGAGCGCGGTATCGAGGACCCATTCGCCAAGCTGGACGATCAAGCCCGTCTCCTCGGCGATGGGAATGAACGTGAGCGGCGAGAGCAGTCCGCGTTCGGGATGCTGCCAACGCACCAGCGCCTCGACGCCGCAGGATCGCCCGCTCGCTACGTCGATCTGCGGCTGGTAGTGCAGCACGAACTCGCCGGACTCGATCGCCCGGCGCAGGTTGCCCTCGAGCACGATGCGCTCGGTCGCCGCGGCGTTCATCGTGGCGGCGAAGAACTGATAGGTGTTGCGGCCCGCTTCCTTGGCGTGATACATCGCCGTGTCGGCATTTTTCATCAGGGTCTCGACATCCGCACCATCACCGGGAAACAGGCTGATGCCGATGCTCGGCGTCGAATGCAGGGTATGGTCGTCGATGGCATAGGAACGCGCCAGATTCTTGAGCAGTTTGCCGGCAACCGTCGCCACGGTGTCCCCAGCGATATCGGTCAGCACCACGACGAACTCGTCCCCGCCGAGGCGCGCCACCACATCGCTCTCGCGCACGCTCTCGCGCAGGCGGACCGCCACCTCGACGAGCAGCTTGTCGCCGACATGGTGGCCGAGACTGTCGTTGATGTTCTTGAAGTGATCCATATCGATGAACAGCACCGCCAGCCGGCCCTCCTCGCGGCGCGCGGTGGCAATCGCCTGTTCGAGGCGCGCCTGCAGGTGCGTGCGGTTCGGCAGGCGCGTCAGCGGATCGTGATGGGCGAGATAGTGGATGCGCTCCTCGGCCGCCTTGCGCGCCGTAATGTCGGTGAAGCTAGCGATGTAGTGGCCGATACGCCCTGTCCTGTCGCGAATGGTCGAGATGGTCAGCCACTTCGGATAGACGTGGCCGTCGCGGTGGCGATCCCAGATCTCGCCCTGCCAGAAACCATCCTCGTGGATGGCATGCCACATCTGCCGGTATTCCTCCGGCGTGGTGCGGCCGGAGGCGAGCAGGCCGGGGTCGCGGCCGCGCACTTCATCCGGCGGGTATCCGGTAATCAGCGTGAAGGCCGAATTCACTTCGACGATGCGGTTGTCCGCATCGGTAATCAGGATCGCTTCGCCGCTGTTGTCGAAGACGCTGGCGAGCAGCTTGATCTGCGCTTCCGCCTCAAGCCGGTGCCGTTCGTTCTGCCACAGCCGGCCGATCATCCAGAACAGCAGGTACAGCAGGACGAATCCGGACAGCACGAGATAATCGAAGCGCCGGCTCCAGTCCGCCAGAACGGTATCGCGCGCCTGGCCGACGATCACGAAAAAAGGATAGCCATCCACGCGGCGCACGTTGAGCAGGCGCTCTTGACGATCGACCTGCGTAACGGTTTCGAGCGCGAAATCCGTGTTTCCGCTTTCGACCGCCTGCCGCGTCGGGTGGTCCGGCGGCAAGGCCTGGTTCAATTCCCCGAAAGTCGCCGGCCAACGGATCACCAACTGGAAGGTATCGCTGCGGCGTACGGCGACGAGACCGCCCTCGCCCAGATTGAGCGACTCGAACAGCGACTCGAAATAGCCCAGATTGACCTGGGCGCTGACCACGCCGAGGAAAACCCCGGCATCGTCCCGCACGCCGTAGGCCACCGCGAAGGTCTTCTGACCATCGCTTTCCGACCGGACGACCTCGCTGAAGGTCCGTTGCAGGTCGGGATCGATCGCCAGCCGCTGAAAGCAGGGCTGTGCGGCGATCGACACTGCATCGGCCGGCATGCTGCCCGAGCTGTAGAGCAGGGCGCCGTGCACATCCCAGACGCGCAGCGTGCCGATCTCCGGGAAGTTGCGCAGTTGCATGTCCAGCGTCTCGTTCAAATCCGCACGATGTGCCGGCGCCTGTTCATGCCGCCAGGCGGACGCCGGCAGATCGCGCGACAGGGCATACAGGACGGCATCGGTGCGCCGCAACGTGGCGCCGATCTGCTGCTCCAGCATCCACGCCAGATTGCGCCGCGTCGTATCGGCGTTCGCCAGCGCATCGCGATGGCTGGCCCAGAGTTGATAACCCGTCGTCATCAGCATCGCCAGCATGCCGATACCGATCAGAATCCAGAGATTCTTCAGGGTCTTGAGCGGCAACTGAAAATGGGGTGGAGTCCGTTTCATGGGCGAGCCACGATTGTGCGCAATCGTCCCGGCGCTGACAATGTTTTTCGACGCTGGCTTGCGGACTTACTTGCCGATGCAGAAACGTCCGAAGATTTCCCCGAGCAGGTCATCGGCGGTGAATTCGCCGGTGATCGACGACAGGGCCTGCTGGGCGAGGCGTAATTCCTCGGCAACAAGTTCGAGGCGCGCTTTCGGCTCGCCCAGCTGCCGTCCCGCCAGCGCCGACTTTTCGGCAGCTGCCTTCAGGGCTTCGAGATGACGTTCGCGGGCGAGCAGCACATCCTCGCCATGCCCCCGCCAGCCGGCGATGCGCAACAGCTCGTCGTGCAACAGCGCCATGCCGGTGCCGGTCCGCGCCGACAGGCGCAGATGGACCTGGCCGTCGGCTTCGTAGCGTCCCGGTTCGGTGGCGGCAAGGTCGCACTTGTTCTCGACGACGATGCGCTCGATGCCGGCCGGCAGCTTCACCGCGATGGCGTGGTCGGCGGGTGTGACACCGCTGCGCGCATCGACGATCTGCAGCACCACGTCGGCGCGCGCGATCTCCTGCCAGGTCCGGTCGATGCCGATTTTTTCGACGGTGTCATCGGTGTCGCGCAAACCGGCCGTATCGATGATGTGCAGCGGGATGCCCTCGACCTGGATGGTCTCGCGCACGGCGTCGCGCGTCGTGCCGGCGATGTCGGTGACGATGGCGCGTTCCGCGCCAGCCAGCCGGTTGAGCAGCGAACTCTTGCCGACGTTGGGCAGGCCGGCGAGCACGACATGCAGGCCGGTGCGCAACACCGCCCCTTGGCGGGCGCGCGACTGCAGCGCATCGAGATCGGCCGTCAACCTGCCCAGCCGCGCCACGGCGTCGATATCGACAAGCAGTTCCTCGGCCGGAATGTCCTCGTCGGGAAAATCGAGCGTCGCCTCGATCAACATGCGCAGTTCGACGAGCTGGTCGACGATGGCCCGTACCGCCTGCGAGAACTCGCCGGACAGCGAACGCAGCGCCGAGCGCGCCGCCTGCGCCGAGACGGCCTCGATGAGATCCGCGATGCCTTCGGCCTGGGCGAGATCGATCTTGTCGTTCTCATAGGCGCGCCGGGCGAATTCGCCCGGCTGCGCCAGCCGCGCGCCGAGCTCGACACAACGCGCCAGCAGTGTCTGCATGACGACCGGTCCGCCGTGGCCGTGCAGCTCGACGACGTCCTCGCCGGTGAAGGAATGCGGGGCGGGAAAGAAGAGGAGCAACCCGTGATCGAGCGGCAGGCCATCCGCCGCGAGAAAGTCGGCACCGACGGCACGACGCGGCGGAAATTTCCCGGCCGGCTTGCCCGTCAGCACCTGGGCTAGCGGCAGCAGATCACGACCGGAAATCCTGACGATGCCGACACCACCCCGGCCTGGTGGCGTGGCGATGGCGGCAATCGTGTCAGTGCGCCTTGAGGCCGGCACTTTCGATCATTCTGTTCACTTGCCACTGCTGGGCGATCGACAGCACGTTGTTGACGATCCAGTACAGCACCAGACCCGACGGGAACCAGAGGAACATGAAGGTGAAGGCCACCGGCATCCACAGCATGATCTTGGCCTGGATCGGATCGGGCGGCGTCGGATTGAGCTTGGTCTGCACGAACATTGACACACCCATCAGGATGGGCAGCACATAGTAGGGATCCATCGCCGACAGGTCGGTGATCCAGCCGAGCCACGGCGCACCACGCATCTCGACGGTGCCGAGCAGCACCCAGTAAAGCGCGATGAACACGGGAATCTGCACGAGGATCGGCAGGCAGCCGCCGAGCGGATTGACCTTCTCCTTCTTGTACAGCTCCATCATCTCCTGGTTCATGCGTGCGCGGTCGTCGGCGTAGGTTTCCTTCAGCTTCACCAGCTTGGGCGTCAGCACGCGCATCTTCGCCATCGATTTGTAGCTGGCGGCGGACAGCGGAAAGAAGATCGCCTTGATCAGCACGGTGAGCAGGATGATCGACCAGCCCCAGTTGCCGACGAAGCCATGGATCCATTCCAGTACCCAGAACAGCGGTGCGGCAATGAAGGTCAGCCAGCCGTAGTCGACGACGAGCGATAGGCCCGGGGCGATGGCGTCGAGCTTGTCCTGCTCCTGCGGACCGGCGTATAGCGGCACGGTCAACCGGTCGCCAGCGAAAGGCAGGACGGCGCCGACAGCGAACAGCTTGCCATCGAGTTTGCGCGTGAAATATTCGCGCTCGCCGGTCGCCGGAATCCAGGCCGAGAAGAAATAGTGCTGCACCAGCGCCACCCAGCCGTCGCCGGCGGTGGTCGGGTGCTTGCCTTTTTCTCCAAATGCACCGAATTCGACCTTCTTGAACTTTTCCTGGTCGGTATAGATCGCCGCGCCAGTGTAGGTCATCATCATCGCATTGGCGCCCTCGGGTGCCTGTTCATCGCGCGTGAGCTGGAAATAGGCGTGGGTACCCGCCGGCAATGTGGCATCGACCACCGCATGTTCGACATCGACGAGATAGCTGCCGCGGCGGAACACGTAGGTCTTGACCACCTTGCCGCCCTCCGCCAGCGTCACTTCCAGCGGCACGCGCAGTTCCGCCGCACCCTCCGGCAGTTCCAGCGTGTCTGCCGGCAATGTCCAGGTCGACTTGTGGTTGGGCAGTCCGGTACCGATCAGGCCCGACTGCGCCGCATAGGCATGGGCGCGATCGAATAGCACGAAATTCCGCTCGGCGTCGCCCGTTGCCTTGTACTTCAGCAATTCGAGACGGACCAGATCGCCGCCCTGCGCCGAAATTTCGGCCACCACCAGATCGGTGCGCACCGTCATGGTCGGTGCCGCGGTTGCCGCGACAGCACTGCCGGGAACGGCGGCTGGCGAAACACCGCCGGAAGTCGGCGCTGACGGGACGGCGGCATCGCCAGCCGACCCGGACGCACCGGTCGTGGCGACCGCAGGGGTGGACGTACCGGCCGGCGGCTGACCCTGGCGTTGCCAGGCGTCCCACAGCATCATCGTCGAGAAGAAAAACACCAGCAGCAGGATCAGGCGTTGAGTGTCCATGGTCGATACATCGGCAGTGAAGCGAAATGAAAGGGGGCCATTCTACGGTACCGGGTCGTGCCCGCCCGGATGCCAGGGATGACAACGGCCGATACGCCGCAGCGCCAGCCAGCAGCCCTTGAGGGCACCGTGACGCTGCAATGCCTCGATGGTGTAGCAAGAACAGGTCGGATGAAACCGGCAGGAGGGCGGCAGAAAAGGGCTGATGGCGAGCTGATAGCCTCGTACCAGCCAGATCAGGGGGCGTGCCATCAGGAACTTCAGATTCATGGATTTGACTCTGCTGGCCGCATCCCGGTACGTACTTTTCGACCCGCCTGATCGAGCAATCCAATGATTTCTGCGCACCAGGCCGCACGTTCCGGCTTGCCGTGCGACGCTACCGGCTGGGCCAGGCGCAACACGATGTCCAGCGCTGGCAAGTCACGGCAACGGTGACGAAACACCTCGCGTGCCTGGCGCTTGATGGCATTGCGCAAGACCGCGCTGCGCGCCTGCTTTTTGGGAATGACCAGACCCAGCCGGGCAACAGGAGCCGCTGCCGCCGGCACTTCATTCCGGCACGCCTGATAATGAAGGACGAAACGGGCGCCCCTGATCGTCCTGCGCGCGGAGAAAACGGCTGTGAACTGGCCCGCCGTCAGCAGGCGCTGTTGCCTGCCGAAGCCAAGCTTTTCCGGTTTTTCCTTGTGGCCGTCTGATACGGCCTCAGCAATCCTGGTGTCGGACAGAAGCTCAAACGCCGAGACGCTGCCGTCCTTTGGCACGACGGGCACGGATGACGGCACGGCCGCCGCGCGTGCTCATGCGGACGAGAAAACCATGGGTACGCTTGCGGCGCACGACAGAGGGCTGATAAGTGCGTTTCATGGGTTCGGTTCCTTGAAGAAAAGCGCGCGATTACAACCTGTTAGTCACTTTCCTGTCAAGCTTTTTTTAATCATCGTATCGTGATCACATGGACACCGCTTGTGGATAACTTTCCATGAATTGGCTAGAATGCGGCACGCGTCAGTATCGATTGGGTCGGTTGAGCCGGTTTTAGTCCTCCGGCACAGGCGATCGCAACGCTGTGCCATAGATGCCGATATGAGACCCGCCTGTATCTGATCGCTATCAGATCGGCCACAATTAAAAAAATCACACAAGACGAGATGAGCCAATTCTGGATGGACTGCCTGAGCCGCTTCGAGAGCGAACTGCCGGCCCAGCAATTCAATGCATGGATCAAGACCCTGCGCGTCGAAGCCGACGATTCGGGACGGCGCCTGCGTCTTGTTGCACCCAACGGTTTCATCCTCAAATGGGTTCGCGAACGCTACCTCAGCCGTATCGAAGACCTGTCGCGCCAGTTTTTTCCGCAACCCGTCGATATCGATCTCACCCTCGACGAGACCCTGCCGGCCAATAATGCCGATCATGCGCTGGTCACCGATTCGCCTGTCGCACTTCCAGCTTCTGATGAAATTCGGACACCCAGGGCAGATATCCGCCCACTGCATGCGGAGGCAGCACCGGACTACGACAGGACACGCCTGAATCCGGAATTCACGTTCGACACGCTGGTTACCGGTCGCTCCAACGATCTGGCACGCGCCGCTGCCCAGCAGGTCGCGATGAATCCGGGCTCCTCCTACAACCCCCTGTTCATCTACGGTGGCGTCGGCCTCGGCAAAACCCACCTCGTGCACGCCCTGGGCAACGAAGTGCTGCTTCATGCGCCGGACAAGGTGATCCGCTACATCCACGCCGAAGACTACTATTCCGACGTCGTGCGTGCTTTCCAGCAAAAATCGTTCGACACTTTCAAACGCGCCTATCGCACCCTCGACGTCCTGCTGATCGACGATATCCAGTTCTTCAACGGCAAGGCACGCACGCAGGAAGAATTTTTCTATGTCTTCAACGCGCTGGTCGAAGCCAAGAAGCAGATCGTCATCACCTGTGATACCTATCCGAAAGACATTCAGGGCCTCGAAGAGCGCCTGATCTCCCGCTTCGACTGGGGACTGACCGTCCAGATCGAGCCGCCCGAACTTGAGATGCGCGTCGCGATCCTCAAGAAAAAGGCGGAGAGCGAGCGCATCGATCTCGGCGACGACGTTGCTTTCCTCATCGCCAAGCATCTTCGTTCCAACGTGCGCGAACTGGAAGGCGCCCTGAAGAAAGTCCTTGCATTCGCACGATTCCATGGTCGCGAGATCACGCTCGATCTCGCCAAGGAAGCCCTGCGCGACATCATCGGTGCCCACAACCGCCAGATCACGCTGGAACTGATCCAGAAAACCGTCGCCGATTACTACAAGATCAAGGTCGCCGACATGTACTCGCAAAAGCGCACGCGCGCCATCGCCCGACCGCGCCAGGTCGCCATGTGGCTGGCCCGCGACCTGACGCCCCACAGCCTGCCCG
>CAYNCH010000049.1:2899-9299 GCA_964395815.1 uncultured Methyloversatilis sp. | reverse complement strand
ATTCCGCCTATGCCGGCGTGCAGGATGCCATGGTGCAGTGGTGGTATGGCCACAATGCCGTCGGCTTCTTCCTGACCGCTGCCTTCCTCGGCATGATGTACTACTTCGTGCCGAAGCAGGCCGGTCGCCCGGTGTATTCCTACCGCCTCTCGGTGGTGCACTTCTGGGCGCTGATCTTCACTTACATGTGGGCTGGCCCGCACCACCTGCACTACACCGCGCTGCCCGACTGGACCCAGTCGGTCGGTATGGTCTTTTCGCTGATCCTGCTGGCGCCCAGCTGGGGCGGCATGATCAACGGCATCATGACCCTGTCGGGCGCCTGGCACAAGCTGCGCGATGACCCGATCTTGAAGTTCCTGATCACCTCGTTGTCCTTCTATGGCATGTCGACCTTCGAAGGCCCGATGATGTCGATCAAGACGGTGAATGCCCTGTCGCACTACACCGACTGGACGGTCGGCCACGTGCACTCCGGTGCGCTGGGCTGGGTTGGCATGGTGTCGATCGGTTCGATGTACTACCTGATCCCACGCCTGTTCGGTCGTCCCGAGATGCATTCGGTCCGCCTGATCAATGTACACTTCTGGCTGGCAACACTCGGCACCGTGCTGTACATCGCTGCGCTGTGGATCTCCGGCGTGATGCAGGGCCTGATGTGGCGTGCCACGAACGCTGACGGCACGCTCACCTATTCGTTCGTCGAGTCCGTCAAGGCGTCCTATCCGTTCTGGACAATCCGCGTGGTTGGCGGATTGCTGTTCCTGACCGGCATGGTCCTCATGGCCTACAACATGTTCAAGACGATCGCGAGCGGAAAGGCCGTGGATAACGCCCCGGTTCTTGCCCCCGCGCACGCTCACTGATCGCAAGGGAGATAACCATCATGGCTTTGACGCATGAGAAAATCGAAACCAGCAACACGCTGATGATCATTCTCACGACCCTCGTCGTGAGCGTTGGCGGTCTGCTGGAGATCGTTCCGCTGTTCTTCCAGAAGTCCACCACCACGCCGGTCAATGAGCAGGTCAGGCCGTATGACGCATTGCGCCTGGCCGGTCGGGACATCTATATCCGCGAAGGCTGCTACAACTGTCACTCGCAGATGATCCGTCCCTTCCGTGCCGAGACCGAGCGCTACGGTCATTACTCGGTCGCTGGCGAGTATGTCTATGACCACCCGTTCCAGTGGGGTTCGAAGCGTACCGGTCCGGACCTGGCTCGCGTCGGCGGTCGTTATTCCGACCAGTGGCACAAGATCCACCTGCTGAATCCGCGCGATGTGGTGCCGGAGTCGAACATGCCGGCCTACTATTGGCTGGATCGCCCGCTCAAGGAGCCGAACATTGGCGCCAAGATGGCCGCACTGAACAAGGTCTTCGGTTCCAACCTGCAGGGTTACACGGAACAGGAAATCGCCGATGCTTCCAAGGCGCTGGAAGGCAAAACCGAGCTGGATGCGGTGGTCGCCTACCTGCAGGGCTTGGGTATCGCATTCAAGCAGAGCCGCTAAACCCTCATGGAAATCAACGATCTGCGCTCTCTCTTCACGGTTCTGGCGTTCGCCTTGTTCATCGGTATCGTGTGGTGGGCTTACTCCGGCAAACGGAAAACCTCATTCGACGAGGCCGCCATGCTGGCCGTCGAAAAGGATGAGCCGGTGACGCCGGAGCGTGGCGCTGGTCAACAGCACAACTGAAAGGAATTCGGTTATGGATCTCAATTTCACGATGGACCTCGAGGGTTTCTGGAACCTCTACGTGGTGGTCATCGTCGTCCTCAGCGTGGTCGGCTGTGCGGTGTTTCTCTGGATGCAAGGCTCGGCCAAGCATCGGCCGGGTGAAGTCACCGGCCATGTCTGGGACGAGACGCTGGAGGAATACAGCAACCCGTTGCCGAGCTGGTGGCGCTGGATGTTTTACATCACCGTCGTTTTCGCACTGGTTTATCTCGCTCTGTACCCCGGCCTGGGAAGCAACAAGGGCAGTTTCGGCTGGACCATGCGCGGGCAGTACGATGCCGAAATGGCGGCAGCCGAGGCTCAATACGGTCCAAAGTTCAACCAGTTCCTCAAGCAGGACATCATGGCCGTCGCTGCCAATCAGGAAGCGCGTGACATGGGAGGTCGCCTGTTCCAGACATACTGCTCGCAGTGCCATGGCGGCGATGCCGGCGGTGCGCCGAGCTTTCCCAACCTGAAGGATGGCGACTGGCTCTGGGGTGGCACCCCCGAACAGATCAAGGAGACCATCACGGCCGGCCGGAAGGGCATCATGACGCCGAAAGGCACCAAGCCCGACATGAATGAAGAGCAGGTACGCGATGTCGTGCATTACGTACGGTCCCTGTCGGGTCTGACGGCCGATTCCGCACGCGTGCAGCGGGGTGCCGAGCTCTATCCCGAAGCGTGTGCGGCGTGCCACGGTCCGGATGCAAAGGGTATGCAGGCTGCTGGCTATCCGAACCTGACAGACAAGGTCTGGCTGCATGGCTCGGCCGAGGCGAAGCAGATCGCGATCGTCACCAATGGCATGGAGAACGAGATGCCGGCGTTCGGCGAGTTCCTGGGCGAAGCCAAGGTGCATCTGCTGACAGCCTACGTCTGGGGCCTCGGCGGTGGCGTTAAGCCCGAAGCTCCTGCCACACCGGCCGAGGAGCCTGTGGCAGCCGCAGATGCGCCGACAGAAGCTGCAGCAGCAGAACAGAAGTAAGACGAGCAGTATCGGTACCCCCGGCGCGGTAGCGCCGGGGAACTGCCCGAAGGGGTGTCGCAGGCGCGATGACGGGCAGGTGCCGAGAGGCAATTTGAGGGGATTGCCGGGCTCGCGATGTCGTTGGCCGTAACCGGTTACATTAGCCGTCATCATTCACCCTTGAGTCTGCACACATGAGCGAATCATCCCCCAAACCTGCAAGCAGCCCGGCTGTCGTAGAGGAAACGCTCTACAAGGCGCGCAAGAAAATCCACCCCCGTGCAGTGACCGGCTTCTTCGCCAACTGGCGCTGGGCACTGGTCTGGATCACCCAGCTGATCTATTATGGTTTGCCTTGGCTGCAATGGAACGACCGGCAGGCGGTCCTCTTCGATCTCGTGAATCGCAAGTTCTACATCTTCGGCCTGGTACTCTGGCCGCAGGATGTGTTTTACCTCGCCATCATTCTGATCATCTCCGCGTACGCGCTGTTCCTGTTCACGGCTGTGGCAGGGCGATTGTGGTGCGGCTATGCCTGCCCGCAAACCGTCTACACGGAAATCTTTCTCTGGATAGAGCAGAAGATCGAGGGGGATCGCAATGCGCGAATCAAACTCGACAAGTCACCGATGGATGGCCGGAAGTTCCGCCTGCGTGTCCTGAAGTACGGCGCCTGGGGTGTGTTCGCATGGTGGACGGGTTTCACTTTGGTGGCCTATTTCAGCCCGGCAACCGAATTGTGGGGATCGTTCTGGTCATGGAGCCTTGGTCCGTGGGAAACCTTCTGGATCTTTTTCTACGGCTTCATGACCTACCTGTTCGCCGGGATCATGCGCGAGCAGGTCTGTCTCTACATGTGCCCCTACGCCCGTTTCCAGAGCGTGATGTTCGATCCGGATACGCTGGTCATCACGTACGATCCGGAGCGCGGTGAGCCACGGGGCCAGCGCAAGAAGGGGGTCGATCCCAAAGCCGTCGGCAAGGGGGATTGCGTGGATTGCGGTTTGTGTGTGCAGGTTTGCCCGACCGGTATCGACATCCGTAATGGCCTGCAGTACGAATGCATCGGCTGTGCGGCGTGTATTGATGTTTGCGATCAGGTGATGGAGAAGATGGACTACCCGAAAGGGCTGATCCGTTACACCACCGAGAATGCACTGGAAAAACACTGGGGTCGGAAAGAAATTCTGGGTCATATTGTCCGGCCGCGCATCATCATTTACACAGTGATCCTGATCGGTATCACCCTCGCCCTGATCTGGGGCCTCGCCCACAAGGCGGATTTGCGGGTCAACGTGATTCGTGACCGAGCCATCTTGGCACGCGAGGTAGAAGGCGGACTGGTCGAGAACGTCTACCGCCTGCAGGTAATGAACGTGACCGAACAGTCCCATCGCTATGCCATCACCGTGAATGGCATGACTGGCATCGAGCTTTCCGGTGAAAGTGAAATCGAGGTGCCACCCGCCACCACAAAGAGCTTCTCGCTGGCGGTGCGTGTGCCTCCAGATGCCGCACCGAAGGGGTCGCACCAGATCTTTTTCGATGTCAAAGCGAAGACCGTCGAGAATCTGGCCGTCCATGAAAAAGCCACTTTCCTGATGCCCTGAGACCGAACGCCATGACAGTAATGACAATGGAAAAATCCAAGCCCTGGTACCGCGAACCCTGGCCCTGGCTGTTGATGGCAGGGCCCTTCATCGTGATCGTCGCCGGTATCGCTACAGCCTGGTTGGCCGTGCGCAGTAGCGACGGGTTGGTGACCGACGATTACTACAAGCAGGGCCAGGCGGCAGGCGAAACGCTTGCCCGTAGCCGGCATGCCGAAGAGCTCGGATTGCGGGCCGGCCTGAGCATGATCGAGGGAGGTTTGCGCGTGCGGATGTCCGGAAACTTTTCTGCCCCGCCGACGGCATTGCTGGTCACCCTGTCACACCCGACTCGTGCCGGCCTCGATCAGCGCGTGCGTCTCCTGCGTGATGACGAGTCATACACGGGTGCCATCGACCTGCCCGCCTCGGGGCACTGGATCGTCCTGGTCGAGGATGAGGCCAAAACTTGGCGCCTGATGGGGAGTGTCATTTTGCCTACGGCGGTTGAAGCGGTCATCGGCGGTGGGGAAACTGCCGGCAAAACACCGTCGCCGTAGTCACCGCATTAACCGTATTCGGATTCAATAGTTTCTTAACTACGGGAGAAAGCCATGGAAGCCTTGAAATTGCTGTTTGGTTCTGACATTGGCCTGCTGAGTGTCTTCACGATCGCTTTTGCGACCTACTTCGTGGTTTTTGTCTATAAATACGCCAAAAAACATATGGAAGAGGACGCGAAGAACGCCAGCAAGCATTAATCGGGAGTTTGCAAGCCATGAAAGCGGGGAATGCGTTGTGCGCATCCCCGCTTTTTTCTTCAACGGTCACTATTCATGTGCGGGCCCTACACCGATCGGCGGTGGGGCGAGATTCACGATGCGGGTGAACAAATCCCGAAACTCGTGATCCGGCTTTGGCCCGAAGCGCGGATCGCCGTTTTCGTCGAAGGCTTCAGCGATCGCGATCCAGTCATCCGGTGTCAAATGCTTTTTCGCCAGAGGGATGACGGTCTTTTCTTCGAGAGTCATATGCTGCCAGGCTTCTTCGACGAGATGCTCGGCAGCCTGTGAAAAGAGTGCGAGCGCTCCCGGCGCGCCGGCTTCTAGTTGGCCAAGTGCCTGCTCTAACTGGCGGATGTGGACCGTACTTTCCTGGTGCTGACGTTCCAGCGTGGCGATGGCGTCATCCGCATCGTGAGTGCGCATCTTTAGGCGCGCAAACAGATAGATGTCTTCGCGCGGATTGTGAAGGCGTTCTGAAAAGGCATCCATGTAATAGATCATCGCCCAAAGTAGTTTGAAGTCGGGTGCCGTCCCCTTTTCAATCATTTCCCGGATCAGGAAGCGCAAACCATGCAACACCGCACCCAGGGTGCGATGTTCGTCGTGGATGATGGCGAGCGCCCGGTTGAGCATTCCTGATCTACCGATAGACGAGTACCGGGATCTTGGAGTGTGTCAATACCTTCTGTGTTTCCGATCCCAACAGAAGGCCGCTGAAGCCACGCCGTCCGTGCGAGGCCATGAAAATGAGGTCGCAACCGGCAGCATTGGCGGTTGCAATGATGGCTTCGTAAGGAATCTCGCTCGTCACTGCAAGAGATGCGCAATCGACTCCATTGGCGCGCGCCTGTGTTTCGCAGTCATCCAGAATCTCACGCGACTGCTTGTCCGCCATCTCGGCGAATTTCTCCGGGGTGGTGGGATCGATGAAGGCACCTTCACCGTAAAAAGCCACCGGATATTCTGGCTTGGCGTAGAAGAACGTAATGCGGGCACCGCTTTCCCTGGCGAAGCTGATGGCGCGTTTCACGGTTTCGCCTGACAATTCCGAGCCATCGGTCGGAACGAGGATGTGCTTGAACATATCTTCCCCTCCTAGCAGGGCAGTGGTTGGAGTGCTTGACGCAGATCAACACCCCATAGGCTGTACTCGCCACAATCATAGCGCAATCAAGGAGAGCGGATCATGGCAACAATCAAGCGTACAACGAACGGTGGTGTGGCACCCCACCGTGCGATGCAGGCGCTCAACGAGATCGTCGAGGCCAATCTCGACCCGATGGGGATGGCGATGCCGCTGGTTCATGCCCAGTTGGCCTGGTTGTCACATCCG
>CAYNCH010000049.1:0-2889 GCA_964395815.1 uncultured Methyloversatilis sp. | reverse complement strand
AGGCCGCGTCGGATTTCTCGACAAGCATGCTCGCACTGCAATGGCATTCCTGGCAGCGCATGCTGGGCCTGCCGAGCGAAGATGTCGAAAAGCCGAACCCGGATGACACGCGCTTTGCGGATCCGGTATGGACCGAGTCGGCGACGTGGGATGTAACGAAGGAGTGGTACCTCACCTTCACGCACCAGTTGCAGGACATGCTCTACCGGACGCCAGGATTGTCGGGGCGGGATAGACGGCGTGCAGCCTTCTGGTGGCGCAAATGGCTCAATGCGATGGCGCCGACCAATTTTCTGCTGACCAACCCCGTTGCCATCCGGAAAGCGGCCGCCACGAATGGCGACAGTCTGCTGCACGGCCTGCGTAACCTGATCGCGGATCTGCAGGCGGGGAATATCCGGATGACGCGGCCGGACGACTTCAAGGTCGGCGTCAATCTGGCGACGACTCCCGGAAAGGTGGTGCTGCGCAATCGTTTGCTGGAACTCATTCACTACACGCCGACAGCTGACCAGACCTACCGGACGCCATTGCTGATCGTCACACCATGGATCAACAAGTTCTACATCCTCGACCTGGTGCCCAGGAAAAGCATGATCCGTTTCCTGCTCGATCAGGGTTTTGACGTTTACATCACCAGCTGGAAGAACCCGGATGCCTCGATGGCCGAAGTCGGCTTCGACGATTACCTTACCGAAGGTATCGACGCTGCAATCGCCACCGCCTGCAGCATCTCGAAGAGCGCCAGGGTGCATGCAGCCGGCTACTGCATCGGGGGGGCGGCGCTTTCGGCCTATCTGGCCTGGGCAAATCGCCGCTATGCGCCCGACAAGGTGCCGGTGGCCAGCGCGACTTTCTTCACCACGCTGGTGGATTACCACAAGCCGGGCGACATCGAGGTCTTCCTCGACGAAGGAAGCTACAAATACCTCGTCCGCAACATGGAACAGAAAGGCTACCTTGACGGCAAGGAAATGGCAGCCGCCTTCCGTCTGTTGCGCTCCAACAGCCTGATCTGGCACTACGTCGTCCATGGCTATCTGTATGGCGAAGAGCCGCCGCCCTTCGACGTGCTGTTCTGGAACATGGATACCACGCGCATGCCGGCACGCATGCACGCCTGGTACCTGCGCAATCTCTATCTCGACAACAAGCTGATCAGGAAGGATGCCCTTGAGATCGCCGGGCAGCGAATCGATCTGGCGCGTATTGTCCAGCCGGTTTATGCGGTAGCTGCGGCGGATGATCACATCGCGCCGTGGAAACAGACGTTTCGCATCAACAATGCCGTTTCCGGTCCGAAGCGCTATGTGTTGTCGAGTTCGGGGCATATCCTCGGCATCGTCAATCCGGTCGTCAATCCTCCCAAACGCGAGTACTGGGTGGCCGATGCGGAGCGTCACGACAGTGCGGAAGATTGGCAGGAGCGTGCGGTACATCATGCCGGCAGCTGGTGGGACGATTGGATGGCCTGGCTCAAGCCGCAGTCCGGCCCTCTCGGCAAACCGGCGGCAATGGCCAGCAAGGCCTGTCCGGCACTTGCCGATGCACCGGGTACCTACGTTCTCGAACCGTAGGCGGGCCGAAAAAGTCGGCGCTGGCGGGACGCCGGTTCGGGGTGCGGTGGGCTATCATTGCGGCCTATAACTAAGGCCGCAATGCATCGGATTCGCCGGATGGCCGGCGCAACCCGGCCGAGGATACGACAATGAAATGTGTGGACGATTTTCGCCTGCGACTGGGCAGCCATGAACTGGTGCCCGTCGTCATCGGCGGAATGGGGGTGGATATCTCGACTGCCGAACTGGCGCTCGAGGCGGCGCGGCTGGGCGGAGTGGGGCATATTTCCGATGCGATGGTGCCGACGGTTTCCGATCGCCGCTACAACACCAAGTACGTCAAGGACAAGCTCAAACTTTACAAATACAACGTCGCCAACAGCGACAAGTCCGACGTCCAGTTCGATCTGGCGCTGCTGGCCGAGGCGACCGAAACTCACGTCCGGCGAACGATGGAAGCCAAGCATGGCGACGGACTGATTCTTATCAACTGCATGGAAAAGCTGACCATGAACGCGCCGAAGGAAACCCTGCGCGTGCGGCTGCGTTCCGCGCTCGATGCCGGTATCGACGGCATCACACTGGCGGCCGGTTTGCATCTGGGGTCCTTTGCGCTGATGGAGGATCATCCGCGCTTCCGCGACGCGAAGTTCGGCATCATCGTTTCCTCGCTGCGCGCCCTGCAGCTCTTCATCAAAAAAAGCGCCCGCACAGGCCGGCTACCCGACTATGTGGTCGTCGAGGGGCCGCTCGCGGGTGGGCATCTCGGCTTTGGCATGGACTGGGCGAAATTCGATCTGGCGACGATCGTCGCCGAGATCCGCTCCTGGCTTGCGGTCGAGCAACTCGATATTCCGCTGATCCCGGCGGGCGGTATCTTCACGGGTGGCGATGCCACCACCTTCCTGGAGAACGGTGGTGCCGCCGTGCAAGTGGCGACGCGTTTCACGGTAGCCAAGGAGTGCGGGCTGCCGGATGACGTGAAACAGGAGTATTTCAAGGCGAACGAGGACGATATCGAGGTCAACGGCATCTCCCCGACCGGCTATCCGATGCGCATGCTGAAAAGCAGCCCGGCCATCGGCGATGGCATTCGCCCCAACTGCGAGGCCTACGGCTATCTGCTCGATGCCAGCGGCAATTGCCAGTACATCGATGCATACAACCGCGAGGTGGCCGCGCATCCCGACGAAAAGAAAATCCGCGTCTGGGACAAGACCTGCCTGTGCACCCACATGCGCAATTTCGATCTGTGGACCTGCGGCCATTTCACCTACCGGTTGAAGGACACTACACGGCGACAGCCGGACGGCGAATACGAACTGCTGAC
>CAYNCH010000048.1:0-9357 GCA_964395815.1 uncultured Methyloversatilis sp. | reverse complement strand
AAGCCGCTGCCGGGCAAGTGGGTCGCCTTCGGCGAAATCGGTTTGGCGGGCGAAATCCGTCCCGCACCGCGCGGCCAGGAACGACTCAAGGAAGCCGCCAAGCTCGGCTTCACCCATGCGCTGATTCCCAAGGCGAACGCACCGAAGCAACCGATTCCGGGCCTGGAAGTGATCGCACTGGAACGCGTTGAACAGGCGATCGAACGAATGCGATCGTGATAGGCTGATACGCCGTATCGTCAGCACCGACATTTTCGTGTCATTGAGCGATCTTTTCGTCTTTCTGCCGACTGCGCCGTCGTCGAATTTTCTCTACGTCGGCATTTACGATCCGATGCTGGTCGTGTTGTCGGTCGTCATCGCCATCTTCGCCTCCCTGGCTGCGCTGGATGTCGCGGTACGCGCCCGCCGGGCGGAACACGCGCGCAACCGTGCGGCCTGGATCGCGCTCGGGGCGCTGGCGATGGGCGGCGGCATCTGGGCGATGCATTTCATCGGCATGTTGGCCCTGCAACTGCCCTGCAGCGTCAGCTACGATGCCCCGTTGACCCTCTGGTCGATCCTGCCGGGCATACTGGCCAGCGCTGTCGCCATCAACGTCATCCGCCATGTCCGGCCGAGCCAGTGGCAGATCGCTGCCGGCAGCCTGCTGCTGGGCGGCGGTATCGGCGCGATGCATTACACCGGAATGGCGGCGATGCGCATTGACGGTCTGGTCCGCTACAACCCGCAGCTGTTCATCCTCTCGCTGTTCGTGGCGGTTGCCCTGGCTTACCTGGCATTGCAGATCCGCTACCGGATGAGAGCTGGCAGCCGGCTGGGTACCGTCTCAGCCGCGATCGTGATGGGCTGCGCGGTATCCGGGATGCACTACACCGCCATGGCGGCCACCTATTTCCTGCGCGAAGGTGACGTCAGCATTCCCGACAGCACGCTGCGGCCGACCTTGCTGGCCGCGATGGTCAGTATTTTCACTGTCTTGCTGATCATGCTGGTGATGGTGGCCGGCATGGCCGGCCGTACCCAGGAAAACGCGCGCCGCCTGCGCGAAAGCGAATATCGGATGCGCAACATCCTCGAAACCACACAGGAGGGCTTCCTGCTGATCGACCGGGCCATGACGGTTGTCGAGATCAATGCGGCCTTTTGCGCGATGCTGGACCGGACGCGCGATGCTGTAATCGGCCATCGCGTTACCGACTTCTTCGCACCGAAAAGCGTGACCGTCTTCGAGGCCCAGATGCCCAAGCGGGAGGCCGGCCTGAGCAGTAGCTACGAGATCGTCGTGCTGCGGCCGGACGGCACGCAACGCTATTGCAGCTGCAACGGTACGCCGATCTACGATGCCGACGGCGAGCGTCAGGGGTCGTTCGCTCTGGTTACCGACATCAGCGACCGCATCGCGCATGAGGCCTATGTGCGCCGTGCCGTCGCGGTGTTCGAAAACACTGCGGAGGGAGTGGTGACCACGGATGAACGGAGCGTGATCCAGTCCGTCAACCCGGCCTTCGAGTACATTACCGGTTACAGCGCGGACGATGTGATCGGTCAGTCACCGGCCATGCTGAAATCCGGTCGGCATACAGACATCTACTATCAGCAGATGTGGGCCGAGATCGAACAGAGCGGCCAGTGGCAGGGCGAGATCTGGAATCGCCGCAAGAACGGCGAGATCTATCCCGAATGGTTGACCATCAGTGCCGTACGCGATGCCCAGGGCCGAGTGCAGAATTACATCGGTGTTTTCTCGGACATCTCCGACATCAAACGTTCCGCCGCAGAACTGGAGCGCCTCGCGCACTATGATCCACTAACCGACCTGGCCAACCGTCTGCTGTTCGGCGCACAGTTGCGACATGCGCTGGGGCGCGCCGCCCGTCGCGGCGATTTGCTGGCGGTGATGGAACTGGACCTGGATGGTTTCAAGAACGTCAACGACACGCTCGGCCACCCGGCAGGCGACCGCCTGCTGCAGATCATCGCCCGACGTTTGCGCGAAGTGCTGCGCAATGAAGATATTGTCGCCGGCCTGGGGGGCGACGAGTTCGCCATCGTGATGGAGTCGCTGGCTGCAGCCGACGATGCCGCGATCGTGGCGGAAAAGATCATCGCCGCGATCGCCGTGCCGCTCGATCTCGATGGCCAGGCGGCCCGAGTCACCAGCAGCATCGGCATCGCCCTGTTTCCGACCGACGGCACGGATGCCACGGCGCTGCTCAAGGCGGCCGATACCGCCATGTACGTCGGCAAGCGCGAAGGGCGCAACACCTACCGTTTCTACGATGCCCACATGTCGGCGACGGTACGGCAGCGTCATGAGCTCGAGCAGGGCTTGCGTCTTGCCATCGAACGGGACGAGCTCGAGTTGTGGTACCAGCCGCAAGTCGATCTCGTCCGCCGGCGAGTAATTGGAGCGGAGGCATTGGTACGCTGGCGGCATCCTGAGCGCGGTCTGATGCCGCCTGCCGAATTCTTGCCGGTGGCAAGCGATACCGGGCTCATCGTCCCGCTCGGCGAATGGGTGTTGCGTACCGCCTGCCGCCAATTGCAAACCTGGCAGTCCGAAGGTCTAGTGCTCGACCGCATTGCCGTGAACGTGGATGGCCAGCAGGTCGTGCGCAGCGATTTCGTCGCGACCGTGGGCGCCGTGCTGACGGAAACCGGCCTGTCCCCGGAACGGCTGGAGTTGGAGATTACCGAGAGTTTCCTGCTCGAAAACGCCGAAAACGGCATGGGCATGGTGGCGTGTTTTGCCGGCATGGGCGTGCATACCGCGATCGATGACTTCGGTACCGGTTATTCCTCGCTGGCCTATCTCAAGTACCTGCATGTCGACAGCCTGAAAATCGACAAGAGCTTTATCGACGACCTGCCGCAGGACAGTGCCGGTGCGGCGATCGTCCAGGCCATTGCCCGGCTTGGTCGGGGCCTTGCCCTGCAACTGGTGGCGGAGGGTGTCGAAACCGCAGCCCAGCTGGCCTATGTCCGCCAGGTGGGCTGTGATCTGGTACAGGGGTATTATTTTTCCCGGCCACTGCCGGCCGACGAGTTCAAGGCCTGGCTGGCGACCGATCCGCTCCCCCGTCTGCTGAACGAATGAATACTCTGCGACTCACCTGGCGCATGCTGTGGCGCGACCTGCGCTCCGGCGACCTGACCATCCTGGCTATCGCACTGGTTCTCGCCGTGGCGGCGCTGACCGGTGTCGGTTTTCTCGTCGACCGCGTCCAGCGTGCTGTCGAGGGGGAGGCGCATCAGATGCTGGGGGGCGACCTGTTGTTGACCGCGGATCATCCGTGGCACGAGGATTTTCGCCAGGCGGCGCGCGAACACGGGTTGCGACTGGCCGAGAGCGCCAGTTTCCCGAGCATGGTGAGCGGGGCGGCGGGCGTGCAACTAACCGAGATCAAGGCGGTGTCCTCCAGCTATCCGTTGCGCGGCGCGCTGCGCAACGCTCCGCATCTGAACGCCGCAGACGCCGAGGCCGGCGCCAATGCGCGCAGTCCGCTGCCGGGGACGGTCTGGCCCGACGAACGGCTCGCCTCGGCATTGGGCGTGGAGCCGCGGGCGGCGGCACCGGCGGGCGTCCTCAAAGTCGGCGCCCGCGAGACGGTTGCGGCGGCCATCCTCACCTTCGAACCCGACCGCGGCATCAATCCCTTCGCCATCGCCCCGCGCCTGTTGATGTCGCTCGACGACCTGCCCGCGACCGGTCTGATCCAGCCGGGCAGCCGCGTCACCTGGCGGCTGCATCTGGCGGGCGAGGCCCGTGCCGTGGCCGGGTTTCGTGACTGGGCGCAAGCGCGACTCGGCCGTGGCGAACGGATCGAGGGCCTCGACGATGCGCGACCGGAAATTCGCAACCTCGTCGAGCGCGCCCAGCGTTTCCTCAGCCTCGCGGCGCTGCTGACAGTGGTGCTCGCGGCCGTCGCCGTGGGGCTGGCCGCCCGTCACTACATGAGGACACATCTCGATGCCTGCGCGGTCATGCGTTGTCTTGGCGCCAGCGAACGCCAGATCCTGGTGATCCACGGTGGCGAGTTCCTGCTGCTCGGCCTGGCGGCGACACTGACGGGCTGCGGCCTGGGCTATCTGTTGCAATGGTTGTTGCAGGTGATGCTTGCCGGGGTGGTGGCGAGGTCGCTGCCGGCTCCGGGTCTTTTGCCCTGGCTGCACGGGCTGGCCGTTGGCGGTGTCCTGGTCGCGGGCTTCGTGCTGCCGCCATTGCTGCGTCTGAAGACTGTCCCGACAGTGCGGGTGCTGCGGCGGGAGTGGGGCGCCACGGCGCCGCTGACGATGTTCTCCTATCTGACGGGTCTGGCCTGCCTGGCGGCGCTGATGTTGTGGATGGCGGGTGACCTCAGGCTCGGCCTGGTCGTGCTGGGGGGCTTTCTCGTGGCAATCGCCGTGTTTGCCCTGTGTGGCCAGTTGCTGCTCTCGGTCGCGTGGCGGCTTGGCGGGCGATGGGCGGTTGGTGGCTGGCGCATCGGCCTGGCGAACCTGCATCGTCGCCGCGAAGCCTCTCTGGTCCAGGCCGTGGCGCTGGCGCTCGGCCTGACGACGCTGCTGTTGCTGACCCTGGCCCGTGGCGACCTGCTCGATGCCTGGCGCACCCGCATTCCGCCCGAGGCGCCGAATCGTTTCCTGATCAACATCCAGCCCGACCAGCGTCCCGCCATCGCCGACTTTTTCCGTGCCGCGGGCCTTGCGCCGCCCGAAATGGAACCGATGGTGCGCGGCCGTCTTGTGCGTCTCAACGGCCGGGCTGTCAGCCCGCAGGACTATCTTGAGCCGCGTGCCCGCCGCCTTGTCGAGCGCGAGTTCAATCTCTCGGCACGCGGTGACCTGCCGCCTGGCAATACGGTAGTGGTCGGAGAGTGGCATGGGTCGCAGGCCAACGCGCAGTTTTCGGTCGAGGCGGGATTGGCCGAGTCATTGAACCTGCATGTCGGCGACGAACTGAGCTTCGACATTGCCGGCGTCCCGCTGGTGGCACGCATCACCTCCCTGCGCAAGCTCGACTGGGATTCGATGCGGGTGAACTTTTTCGTCATCGCGTCGCCCGGCGCACTCGATGAGCATCCGACCAGCTACATCACCAGCTTTTATTTGCCAGTCGAGCAGACAGGCTTCGTCACCGCGCTCGTCCGCCAGTTTCCCAACCTCACCGCCATCGATGTCGCCGCGTTGATGCGTCAGTTGCAGGACACGCTCGACCAGGTGGTCCGCGCCGTACAAATCGTGTTCGGTTTTGCCCTGCTGGCCGGACTGGTCGTGCTGTATGCCGCCTTGCAGGCGACGGCCGGCGAGCGCCGCCATGAACTGGCGGTGCTGCGTGCGCTCGGAGCACGCAGCAGCCACGTGCGCAATGCCCTGCTGGCGGAATTTTTGATCCTTGGAGCGGCGGCCGGCATGCTGGCAGGGATAGTGGCGACGGTGCTGGGTACTGTCCTGGCCCGCTGGGTGTTCCAGTTGCCGTATTTGCCCTCGGCAGGCATGGTATTGACCGGTTTGCTCGTTGGCGCTTGCGGGGTCGTGGCAGCCGGTCTCGCGGCAACACGCTCTGCGCGCTCGGGGCGGGTGAGTGAAGGACTGCGCAGCAGCTGACGCTGCAAGCAATTGACTCAACGCAATTTCGTTTTATGCATTGGGCGCATAATTGTTTTATGAGTCTGCCCAATCTTCATTCAGCCAGTTCTACGCCGCCGTTCAGCGAGGGATTTTCTCCTGGCCGCTACCGAACGATGCTGGTAACCGTGTATGCGGTGTCGGCCTTGTTTTTTCTCGGGCTGGGCATCTACGAGCGACACCGGATCGATGAGAATATCGCTGCCATTGCCCTGGAGCGCGGGCGAGTGCTTTTCGGTCTGATCGAATTGACGCGCGACTGGAATGCACGGCATGGTGGAGTGTATGTGCCGGTCAGCGAGACGACGCAGCCGAATCCCTATCTGGAGCATCCGCGCCGCGATATCGAGTCGAATGATGGGCGGCAGATGACCATGGTGAATCCTGCCTTCATGACCCGGCAGATTGCCGAACTGGCGGAGCAGATGACCGGGGTGCGCTTCCATATCACCAGCTTGAAGCCGATGCGTCCCGCCAACGAAGCGGACCCTTGGGAGGCGGAAAGCCTGCGCATGTTCGAAACGGAAGCGCTCAAGGAGCGGGTCGATTACCTGGATGCCTTTCCATTTGGTCAGCAGGTGACACGGCCGGTACATCGCTACATGGCGCCGCTGCTCGTCAAGAAGCCCTGTCTGGTTTGCCATGAAAAGCAGGGTTACACGCTGGGGGATATTCGCGGCGGTATTTCGGTCACGATGCCGGCAGAGGATCTGGTAGCCGTGCGCGACCAGCGGGTGAGGGGCTCGATGCTGATCGTGCTGGCCAGTTTCATCGTCACCAGTGCGCTTCTGCATCTGCTGGCAGGTCGCGCCCGCATCTACTACCTCCAGCTTCAAAAGCTGGCTCGAACACAGGAGGTGGTAATCGCCGAGCGTACCCGCGCGCTGGAGGAACGCAACGATGACCTCAAGCGCGAGATCGTCGAACGGCGGCGCAATGAACATGAACTGCGGCTGGCCGGTGCGGTGTTCGAAAGCGCGGCGGAAGCGATCATGGTGACCGATGCCGAGAACAACATCATGCGCGTCAACCCGGCCTTTACCGCAATCACCGGCTATACCCCCAAAGAGGTGATGGGGCGCAAGCCGTCACTGCTCAAGTCCGGACGCCACGATGGAGCGTTCTATGACGCGATGTGGAAGGCACTCGACACGCTCGGTCATTGGGAAGGAGAGATCTGGAATCGTCACAAGAACGGGGATATTTTCGTCGAGTGGCTGTCGGTTTCCCGCATCGAGGGAGAGCAACAGGAAGGTGGACGTTATCTGGCCGTCTTCCACGACATCACTCGTCGCAAGGAAGCCGAGGATGCCCTGCGGCATCGCGCCCAGCATGATCCGCTCACCGATCTGCCGAACCGGGCGCTGTTCCGCGACCGGCTGGAGGCGGCGTTGAGTCAGGCGCGACGCTACCGGCGCAGCTTCGCCCTGATGATGGTGGACCTCGATCGCTTCAAGGAGGTCAATGACACTCTCGGCCATGCGGCGGGAGACGAGCTCCTGATCGAGGCGGCGCGACGTTTGTCGAGTTGCGTGCGTGAATCGGATACGGTCGCCCGGCTCGGAGGCGATGAATTCGCGATGATCCTTACTGAGCTTGCCAACACGACCGAGGCCGAGCAGGTGGCACGTCGTGCCGTTTCCCTGCTCGCTGAACCGTACTATCTGGATGCCGGCACGGCGCGCATTTCGGGGTCGATCGGTATTTCGCTCTGCCCGCAACACGGACTCGACAGCGAGCATCTGCAACGCAATGCCGACTCCGCGCTCTACAAGGCGAAGGAGGGCGGCCGCAATGGTTACCGCATACATGCCGGCGTCTCGCGCGACGAAAAGCCCCAGGGTGACCTGCTGTAGATTCCCCGTTCACAACAGGGGATTGGTCTTGCAGTGCCGTTTTCGTCGGTTAGAATCGCCCGACGATATTCGGAGACCCTCATGCATCTGCAGGCAGGACAACCCGCTCCCCACTTCAGTTTGCCCGATGCCGACATGGAGCCGTTCGACTCCGCGTCGCTGATTGGCAAACAGCACATGGTGCTGTTTTTCTATCCGAAGGACGGTACGCCTTATTGCACGCTCGAAGCCATCGACTTTTCCGATCACGAGAGCGAGTTCAACCGCCTCGGCTGTACCGTCGTCGGCATCTCGCGCGATGACTGTCTGGCCCATGCCGATTTTCGCGACAAGCACGGACTTTCGATCCGCCTGCTTTCCGACGAGGATGGTGCCATCTGCCACAAGTTCGGCGTGTTGCACTACCGCGAGCACGAAGGCCACAAGAAGCTGTGTCTGATCCGATCAACGTTCATTATCGACAAGCATGGTGTGATCCGTCATGCCCTCCACGACGTGACACCCAAGGGGCACGCCGCCGAGGTCTTCCAGCTCGTCAAGCAGCTCGGCAAGAAATAATTTCCCCTTCATCGACAGGAGTGATTCATGCAAATCGGCCAGGACACCGTAGTTACGCTCGCCTATCGCGTTACCGACAGCGATGGCAATCTCATCGATGCCGGCGAGCGTCCGCTGGTCTACCTGCACGGCGGTTACGGTGGCATCTTCGAGAAAATCGAGGAGGAGCTGCTCGGTCAGTCCGTCGGCTTCCAGAAGGACATTCGCCTGCATCCGGAAGAGGCTTTCGGCGACTACGACGCGGAACTGGTCCTGATGGAGTCGCGTGACCTGTTTCCCGAGGATATCGAGGTCGGCATGCAGTTCGAGCGCGGTACCGAAGACGGTGACGACGACATGCTGTATACGATCACCGATATTGCCGAAGGCAAGGTGGTCGTCGATGGCAATCACCCCCTCGCGGGCATGGCGCTGGTGTTTTCCTGCACGGTAAACGACGTGCGTGCGGCAACGCCGGAAGAGATTGCGCATGGCCACGTGCATGGCGAGGGCGGCCACGCCCACGCTCACTGAACGATGTCAGGCGGTCGGCTGACGGCCGATCGCCAATTCCAGCAGCGCGAGAAAGTCCTTTTCGTCCCTGATTTGGGCCACCTCGGCGGAGGTGACGGTGTAGCCGTGCGGGCCGGCGATTGCGGCGTAGCGCGGGATGCGGGCATGAAACAGGCGTGGGAAGATCCAGCGTGTGAAGTCGTCCGGATCGGCCTGGGCGATATCCGTCAGACCGCGCTCAACGAGGTATTGCGGCAGCTGCTCGGCGAGAAAGGCCGGACGGAAGTAAAGCGGCTTCGGATCGCTCTGCGCGCGGCGGATCAGCTCGGCCTCTTCTTCGGGTGTCGTCACCTGGATGTAGAGGATCAGCGTGCTGGCGACCAGTTGCTCGATCACGGCGGGGTCCTCCAGTTCGCACAGGCTGCCGCCGACATCGTTGACGAAATGCGCGTAGCCGTAGATGTCGCGTGCCTTGCTGACAAAATCGGGTACGTCGAACATTGCCGCGATCTCGCCGTTGCGATACATGGCCTGCCGACGTGTGAATTCGTCGAAGGGAATGCCGCCACGCGCGGGGTCGCCGAGCTTGCCGACGAAGGTCAGCACCGGGCCGAGATCATCGATCTTGATGTTGTTCTTGATGTCGATCCAGTCGCGTCGCAGCAGGTCGCGCAGGAAGGGTACCTGCATCGCCTGCTGCTTGATGAGGTCGAGGATCGGTTCGTCGAGGTAACGCTTGCCGATGCGGAAGTCTGCCGAGTAGTGAAACCAGTCGTGGCGGCGCAGCAGCGATGACAGCCAGGTCTTGCCTACTCCCGACATG
>CAYNCH010000047.1:0-9360 GCA_964395815.1 uncultured Methyloversatilis sp. | reverse complement strand
GAAGTGCGGCAGGATGTCGAGGAGATCGGCCGCGTCGCCGACTGCTTCGTCTCCGCCCACCCGAACGCCGGCCTGCCCAACGCCTTCGGCGGCTACGACGAGACGCCACAGATGCTCGCCGACGAACTGGCGCAGTGGGCGCGGGATGGCCTGCTCAACATCGCCGGCGGCTGCTGCGGCACCTCGCCCGACCACATTCGCGCGATTGCAGATGCGCTGAAATCAATCAAACCTCGCCGTCCCGCCAGCGCCGACTTTTCGCTGCGCCTCTCGGGATTGGAGCCGTGCAACATCGGCGCGCAATCGCTCTTCGTCAACGTCGGCGAGCGCACCAACGTCACCGGCTCGCGCGCCTTCGCCAAGATGATCCTCGAAGGCCGCTTCGACGATGCACTCGCGGTGGCCCGCAGCCAGGTGGAAAACGGCGCGCAGATCGTCGACATCAACATGGACGAGGCGATGCTCGATTCGCACGCCGCGATGGTGCGCTTCACCAACCTCGTCGCCAGCGAGCCGGACATTTCCAAAGTGCCGCTGATGTTCGATTCCTCGAAGTGGGAAGTGATCGAAGCCGGCCTGAAATGCTCGCAAGGCAAGGGCATCGTCAATTCCATCTCGATGAAGGAAGGCGAAGCGAAATTTCTCGAACAGGCGCGTCAGGCGCGCCGCCTCGGCGCCGCGGTCATCGTCATGGCCTTCGACGAGCAGGGTCAGGCCGATACCTACCAGCGCAAGATCGAGATCTGCAAGCGTGCCTACGACCTGCTGGTCACCGACGGTTTCCCCGCCGAAGACATCATCTTCGACCCGAACGTGTTCGCCATTGCCACCGGCATTGCCGAGCACGACAACTACGCGGTGGACTTCATCGAAGCCTGCCGCTGGATTCGCGCCCACCTGCCGCACGCCCACATCTCGGGCGGCATCTCCAACGTTTCGTTCTCCTTCCGCGGCAACGAGCCGGTGCGCGAAGCGATCCACACCGTCTTCCTCTACCACGCCATCAAGGCCGGCCTGACGATGGGCATCGTCAACGCCGGCCAGCTCGGCGTGTACGACCAGCTCGATCCGAAATTGCGGGAACTGGTCGAGGATGTCGTCTTGAACCGCAAACCCGGTGCGGGGGACGCCCTGGTGGAATTTGCCACTTCGGTGAAGGGCAAGGCGAAGGAGCAGGTGCAGGATCTGGCGTGGCGCGAGTGGCCGGTCGACAAGCGTCTCGAACACGCCATGGTGCGTGGCATTACCGAGTTCGTCGTCGCCGACACCGAGGAATGCCGCGCCGCGCTGGCTGCCGCCGGCAAGCCGCCGCTGCACGTCATCGAAGGGCCGCTGATGGCCGGCATGAACACCGTTGGCGACCTGTTTGGTGCCGGCAAGATGTTCCTGCCGCAGGTAGTCAAATCGGCACGCGTCATGAAGCAGGCGGTTGCCCACCTCGTGCCCTACATCGAGGAAGAGAAGAAGAAGACCGGTGCCGCGGCGAAAGGGAAAATTGTACTGGCCACCGTCAAGGGCGATGTCCATGACATCGGCAAGAACATTGTCGGCGTCGTGCTGGCCTGCAACGGCTACGAGATCGTCGACCTCGGCGTGATGGTCGCGGCCGACAAGATCCTTAACGCGGCAAAAGAAAACCAGGCCGATGCAGTGGGCCTCTCGGGCCTGATCACGCCCTCGCTCGAAGAGATGGCCCACGTCGCCAGCGAAATGCAGCGCCAGGGCTTCACCGCGCCGCTGCTGATCGGCGGCGCGACCACCAGCCGCGCCCATACCGCGATCAAGATCGCGCCGAACTACCAGGGCACCGTCGTCTATGTGCCGGACGCCTCGCGCGCCGTCGGTGTTGTCACCAAGCTGCTTTCTGCCGACCAGGCGGCCGGCTTCAAGCACGAGATCGCCGCAGACTACGAGAAGGTGCGCAGCCAGCACGCCAGCAAGCAGGGCGTGAAGCTTCTGACGCTGGAGGCCGCGCGCACCAATCACGCGCAGCTCGACTACGCTCCTTTCAAGCCGCGTCGTCCTGGCGTGCGCCCGCTGTGCAAGGTCGACCTCGCCACGCTGGCCCGCTACATCGACTGGGGCCCGTTCTTCCAGACCTGGGATCTGGCCGGCCGCTATCCGCAGATCCTCGACGATGCCAAAGTGGGCGAGCAGGCCCGTAGCGTCTTCGCCGACGCGCAGGCGATGCTGCAGAAGATCGTCGACGAGCAGTGGCTGACCGCCAATGCCGTGTTCGGCCTGTTTCCCGCCAACCGCGTCGGCGACGATATCGAAATCTATGAAGACGAAACACGCGGCAAGGTGTTGATGTCCTGGCGCGGCCTGCGCCAGCAGCACGAGCGGCCGAGCGGCCAGCCTAACCTGTGCCTCGCCGACTTCATCGCTCCGAAAGTCGGCGCTGGCGGGACGGCGAATCCGGTTGACTGGATCGGCGCCTTTGCCGTGACGGCCGGCCTCGGCATTGAGGCGAAGGTGGCCGAATTCGAAAAGCAGCACGACGACTACCACGCGATCATGCTCAAGTCGCTGGCCGACCGGCTGGCCGAAGCCTGCGCCGAATGGCTGCACGAACGCGTGCGCATCGACGACTGGGGGTATGCGCGCGACGCTGAACATGGCAAGCTGGGCATCGACGACCTGATCGCCGAAAAGTATCAAGGCATCCGCCCGGCCCCCGGCTATCCGGCCTGCCCCGACCACACCGTCAAGAAAGACCTGTTCGATCTCCTCGACGTGCCGGCCCACGCCGGCATGGAGCTAACCGAGAACTTCGCGATGACGCCGGCCGCCGCCGTGGCCGGCTTCTATTTCGCTCATCCGCAAGCGAAATACTTTGCGGTGACCAAAATTGGCCGTGACCAGCTTGAAGATTGGGCGAAGCGCTCCAATTACACCGTTCGAGAAGCCGAAAAATGGCTCGCCCCCCTGTTGTGATCCCATCCAGGAGACGATGATGAGCGATGAAAATGATGGCCGCCTGTCCTTCAAGGAAGCGGTAGCTTTGGTGATGCAAAAAAAACAGGCGGCCTTTTGTGCCATGCCGGTGTTCGGCGACCGCACCGAAGACGAGGAGCAAACCGCCGAGGGGGCGCGCATCTTCGTCATCGAGCCTGATCCCGAGGCGGATGGCGGCGACTGGATATTGCGCTTCATCGCCGGCCCATTCTTCTCCAATGCCTATGCGGCCAACGAGATCCTCGAACCCGGGGAAGTGCCGGACAGCGTGCGCGCGTTGCGCTTTCTGCCGACCCGTACCCAGGACAGCTGGTACGAAGAGCAGATCCAGGTGCTGATCCAGAAACTGGTGCAGGGCAGCGGTATCGCCGCGCAGATGCCCGACTACGAAAGCATGCCGAGCCGTAGCGCCGAGGACAACGTGGTGTTCCCGGTGAATTTCATCGGCCGGGACGGCGCGGCCAAGCCGCACTGAAAGGGTTTATGATGACGGCCGCCATTCAGGGAGCCGTCATCACATGAATCAGGAAACCGTGCGCGGTTCGCGCGCCCATGCCCCCGACCTGGACTGGAGCCAGGTACGCGAAACCGTGCTGATGCTTGAACTCGCCGCCGGCCAGGTCGACGCCGCAATGCGCGATTCGAACAGCTCGGTCGAGGTGCTGACCGATACTTTTACTTCGCTGGCCGAGACGCTGCAGGTGATCGAAGCGGCCGTCGGCACGCTGCCGGATACCGTCGGCAACGGGCTGGTCAAGTCGGAGATCGAGAACAACACCCGACTCGTGACCACGAAGGTACATCAGGCGATCGTCGCGTTTCAGTTCTACGACAAGCTGGTGCAGCGACTCGACCATGTGTGCCAGAGCCTCGCCGGACTCTCCTCGTTGGTGGCTGATCGGCGCCGCCTCTACGATCCGGAGGAGTGGCAGGCGCTGCAGTCGGGCATCATCGGCAAATACACCATGGTCGAGGAGCGTGCGATGTTCGATGCCGTCCTCGGCGGTGTTCCGGTCAAGGAGGCACTCGACCAGTACATGGCCGAGCGGATGGAGAAGGTCGAGAACTCCGGCGGAGAGATCGAGCTTTTCTGATCAGACGCCCCAGACCACGGGCTTCTTTTCTGTCAGAGATTCTTCCAGCATCGCCAGCAAGGGGAGTGCGCGCTGTGTCAGGCTGACTTTGGGCCGCGAACCGCCTCCGGCGATTTTCTCGACCTGCGGTTCCTCGTCCTGCACCAGTGCGCGGTGCTGCGCCTTGTCGGCGGCGATCGCAGCCTTGAGCTGCGCGATGGCCGCGGGCAATTGCTCGACGGTAACGACGCCTTTGTCGGCGGCCTCCTTGCCCATCAGCTCCATCATGCGCTTCGCGACATCGCCGAAATAGATGACGTCGGCGCTGGCGGCCGACTTGAAGGTGACGATACCGCCCATGATGTCAGAGCAGGCGGTCGGCCGCGAAGGCCAGGTGGCCGTCGATCAGCGTATAGCGCACTTCGCCGGCGAGCTCGCGGCCGAGGAAGGGCGTGTTCTTGCCCTGGCTCTTGAGGCGCTCGCGGCTGACCGTAAACTTCGCCGCCGGATCGAAGACGCACAAGTCGGCCGGCACGCCGGGCTTGAAGCAGCCGCGCTCGAGGCCGAGAATGCGCGCCGGTTCGCTGGTGATGCGTGCCAGCGCGGTACCGAGCGGTACGCCGGCGTCGGCGGCCCATTTCAAGGTCAGCGGCAGCAGCAGTTCGAGACCGGTGGCACCTGCTTCTGCTTCGGCGAAGGGTACCTGCTTGGCGTCGTCGTCGACCGGCGTGTGATCCGAGACCAGCACATCGATGCTGCCATCCGCCAGTCCGGCGGCAAGCGCCGCACGATCGTTGGCCGACCGCAGTGGAGGATCGAGGCGGGTGTGAGGGTCGAAGAAGCCGATATCCTCGTCGCACAGGTGCAGGTGATTGATGCTGATGTCGCAGCTGACCGATAGCCCGTCGGCGCGCGCGACGCGGATCAGTTCGAGGCCGGCGGCGGAGGACAGGCGGCGCACGTGCAGACGGGCTGCCGTTGCGCGCGCCAGTTGCAGGAGCGTGGCGAGGGCGACGGTCTCGGCGACGACCGGAATGCCGGAGAGACCGAGGCGTGCGGCCACGGCCCCGTCGTGGGCGACGCCACCCTGCGCCAGGTGCGGATCGAGTGCCTGCAGCCAGACGCTGTAGCCGAAGGTGGCGGCATACTGCATGGCGCGCATCAACACCTGCGTGTCGACAATGCTTGTGGCGGCCTGGCCCAGGGCGATGCAACCCGCCTCCACCAGTTCTACCATCTCGGTGAGGCGCTGTCCGGCGAGGCCGACGGTGAGCGCGCCCAGCGGATGCACATGGGCGAAACCGGGTTGGCGCGCGCGATGCTTGAGCATCTCGACGAGGCCGGGCTCATCGAGTGGCGGGTCGGTGTCGGGCGGGCAGACCAGGCGCGTCACACCGCCGGCCGCAGCCGCGGCCATTTCCGATTCGAGTGTCGCCTTGTATTCGTAGCCGGGCTCGCGCAGGCGCGCCGACAGATCGATGAGACCGGGGCAGACGATGCAGCCACTGGCATCGAGCACGGCCTCGGCGCGGAAACCTCCAGGCGCCGTCTCGCCAACACCGACTATTTTCCCGCCGGCGACATACACGTTGGCCGGCTGGTCCAGCTGGCTGGACGGGTCGATGACGCGGCCGTTGCGAATCTCGATCTTCATGCGTTGCTCCCTGCCAGCATGCTCATCACCGCCATGCGCACCGCGATGCCGAAGGTCACCTGCGGCAGGATCACGGCCTGCCGACCATCGGCCACCGCCGAGTCGATCTCGACGCCGCGGTTCATCGGTCCCGGGTGCATGACGATGGCGTCGGGCTTCGCCAGGGAAAGTTTCTCGGGCGTCAGCCCCCAGGACTTGAAATATTCCTGCGGACTCGGCAATAGCGCTCCATTCATGCGTTCGTTCTGGAGCCGCAGCATCATCACGACATCCGCACCGCGGATGCCTTCGGCCAGGTCGTGGCAGACGCGCAGCGGCGCGCCGGGGATCATCCGGTCGGCGGCGGTGGGCAGCAGCGTCTTGGGGCCGATGAGGCGGATCTCAGGCACGCCGAGTGTCGCCAGAGCATGCAGTTGGCTGCGTGCGACGCGCGAATGGAGGATGTCGCCGACGACCGCCACCGTCAGGTGGGTGAAATCCTGCTTGTAGTGGCGGATCGTGTACATGTCGAGCAGGCCTTGCGTTGGGTGCGCGTGGCGGCCGTCGCCGGCATTGACGACATGGATGTGGTCGCGCCCGGTCGCCGCGAGGTGGCGCGCGATCAGGTAGGGCGCACCGCTGGACGCGTGGCGCACGACGAACATGTCGGCCTGCATCGCCGCGAGATTGTCGACCGTATCGAGCAGACTTTCGCCCTTGGCGGCCGAGGAGGTGTTGATGTTGAGGTTGATGACGTCGGCCGAGAGGCGCTTGGCGGCGATCTCGAAGGTGGTGCGCGTGCGCGTCGAGTTCTCGAAAAAGAGGTTGAACACGCTCTTGCCGCGCAGCAGCGGCACTTTCTTCACTTCGCGTTCGGCAACGGCGGTGAAGGGCTCGGCCCGGTCGAGGATGCCGTGCAGGATCTCGCGCGACAGCCCTTCGAGTGAAAGCAGGTGGATCAGCTCGCCGTGAGTGTTCAGTTGCGGGTTGGCCGTGGTCATTTTTCCCTCAGACTGAAGTTCAGCGCGCCATCCGCACCCTTTGCCAGATCGAGGCTCTGGCTCGCGGGCAGCGTCAGGACATGCGCGCAGTAGTTGGCGGCAACGGGCAGCTCGCGGCCGCCGCGGTCGATCAACACGGCAAGTTCCACCTTCGCCGGCCGGCCGTAGTCGAAGAGCTCGTTGAGCGCCGCGCGGATGGTGCGTCCGGTATAGAGCACATCATCGACGAGGATCAGGTGCGCGCCGTCCACGTCGGGCAGTTGCGACGCGCGGCCGCCGGCCTTGAGACCGTTGCCGAGATGGTGATCGTCGCGGTGCAGCGAGACATCGATGCTCGCCGGTGCCGGCAGGCCGAGGGAGGCGGCGAGCGCTTCGGCCACCCAGACGCCGCCGGTATGGATGCCGACCAGCACGGTTTCCGGCGTGATGTGCGGCTTGATCTGTGCGGCAAGCGGACCGAGCAGGTCCGAGGCTTCAGGCAGTGAGGGCATGGCGTTGGTCCAACCAGGCTTGGAGGATCACGGCAGCGGCCTCGGCATCGAGGCGCGCCTTGTTTTTCAGTAGATCGACGCCGCGGCTGTTCATCGACGACTCGGCGACCGCGGAGGAATAGCGTTCGTCGGCCATGTCTACCGGCAGCCGGTAGCGGCCTTCGAGCTGGCGGGCGAAACGCGCGCAGCGCGCGGCGAATTCATGTTCGGCGTCGTCGCGATCGTCAACATGGCGCGGCAGGCCGACGACGAGGCGGTCCGGCCGCCATTCGGCGACCAGCTTGCCGATCGCGGCGAAGCGGCGGTCGCTGGCGGATTCGGCGATGGTGGCGAGCGCGCGAGCCTGGCCGAGCAGGGTCTCGCCGATGGCGACGCCGATCCGTTTTTCGCCGAAATCGAACGCCATGACGGTTTCGCTCGGGCGGGCGTCAGGCATGCCCGGCGACATCGGAGAGATTGGCGAAGTCGATACCGAGCAACTGCATCGCCGCTGGCAGGCGTTCCTCGGCCGGCAGGCCGAAGATGATCTCGGGATCGGCCGGCACGGTGAGCCAGGCATTCTGCGAAAGTTCCCATTCGAGCTGGCCAGCCGCCCAGCCGGCGTAGCCGAGCGAGACGAGCACATCGGCCGGCTCGCCGTCGTCGCTCATCGACTGCAGGATGTCGCGCGAACTGGTTAACCCCACCTCGCCGGTCACGTGCAGCGTGGATTGCCAGTGACCGATCGGCCGGTGCAGCACGAAGCCGCGATCGGTCTGCACCGGGCCGCCGAAGAAGACCGGCAGGTCGTTGTACTTCGACTGGTTCTCACCGGGCGTCAGCGGCACGCTGACGCGCTCGAACAATGTGCCGAGGCTGATGTCGAGCGGCCGATTGATGACAATGCCGAGCGCGCCCTCGGCATTGTGTTCGCAGAGATAAGTCAGCGAGCGCGCGAAGTTCGGATCGGTCATGGCGGGCATGGCGATCAGGAAATGATTCGCGAGGCTGACGGATTCGATGGTGGTTTTTTCGCTGCCCATGATGTGCCGGCCATTGTAATCTGTCGGCGAGTGAATTTCGCCCCTGCACAATGACTGCTGCTGCCCTCGTCTGGTTCCGCCGCGACCTGCGCGATTTCGATCATGCGGCGCTGGCAGCTGCCCTGCGCGCGCATGAGCGGGTGTTCTGCGCATTTGTTTTCGACACCGACATCCTCGGGCCGTTGCTGGCGTGCGAACGGATGGCCGACCGCCGCGTCGACTTCATTCACCGCGCGCTCGTGGAGCTCGAAACGGCGCTGCGCGAGCGGGGCGGTGGTCTGATCGTGCGGCACGGGCGCGCCGTCGAGGAGATTCCGCGGCTGGCCGCCGAACTTGAGGTGGCGGTCGTGCATGCGAACCGCGACCACGAGCCCTTCGCACGGGCCCGCGATGCCGTAGTCGCGCGGCGGCTCGCGGCGGATGGCCGCAGCTTTGTCGACCACAAGGACCAGACGATCTTCGAGCGCGACGAGGTGTTGACGCAGGGTGGCACGCCCTACGCCGTGTTCACCCCGTATGCACGCGCCTGGCGGGCGCGGCTGGCGCCGGCCGACCTCGCACCGCACGACTGCGTGCCGCAGCCCGGGCAACTGGTCTTCCCGGGTGCCGTCCCGCCATCGCCGACTTTTCCCGGTCTGGGGGATCTGGGCTTCCGGACGACCGACCTGCGCATGCCCTGCGGCATGTCGGGCGGAGCGCAGCTGTTCGCCGATTTCCTGCCCCGCATGGACCGCTACCACGAGCGGCGCGATTTCCCGGCCCTGCGTGGCGTTTCGTACCTGTCGCCACACCTGCGCTTCGGCACGGTGTCGATCCGCCAGCTCGTCGCGGCGGCGCATGCGGAAAGCTTGTTGCCCCCGTCACAGGGGGGCCAGGGCGCTGCCGGCTGGCTGACGGAACTGATCTGGCGCGAGTTCTACCAGATGATCCTCTGGCATCGGCCCGATGTCGTCGACCACAGCTTCCGGCCGGAATGCGATACGCTCGTCTGGGATGATGCCCCCGGGCTGCTGGAGGCGTGGCAGGCGGGCCGGACCGGCTATCCGCTGGTCGATGCCGCGCAGCGCCAGCTGCTGCAGACCGGCTGGATGCACAACCGCCTGCGCATGGTCAGTGCCTCGTTCCTCACCAAGGATCTCGGCATCGACTGGCGGCGGGGCGAGGCGCACTTCGCCGACTGGC
>CAYNCH010000046.1:0-9393 GCA_964395815.1 uncultured Methyloversatilis sp. | reverse complement strand
TCGTCGGCACCTACATGGCCGACAAGATCTCCAACAACCTGCCGGCGCTGTCCTGCGCCTACGACCAGATGAACGGCGGTTACTGCGTGCTGATCCCGACGCAGCACATCATCCACCACCGCATCGGCGAAGCGCTGGTGCGCGCGCAGCAGCTCACCGTCGGCATGGTGCTGCCGCTGTTGATGAGCTTCGCCGCCTTCTTCGCCTTCTTCTTCGTGCTCGGCAAGGCCTTCTGCGGCTGGGTCTGCCCGCTCGGCACGCTGCAGGAGCTGATCGGCAAGCTCGGCCGCCGCTTCGGCATCGGCCTGCGGCGCTTCGAGCGAGGCGACATCGGCGACGTGAAGCGCGTGCGGCCGGTGAAATGGCTGCTGCTGCTCGGCCTGGTGTTCATCCTGCCGCTGCTCACCGGCCTCGGCGTCACACCGCACAGCCTCGGCAATCCCTACTGCGACATCTGCCCCTCGCGCGTAGCGACGACGCTGCTCACCGGCAACACCGAGCAGCTGGCGCTGCGCCTCGGCGACAACGTCAGCTTCACCCTCGGCGCCATCGCCAACCTGCTGATCGGCTTCATGATCGTCGGCGCGCTGGCGATTCGCCAGCCGTTCTGCCGCATCTGCCCGCTGCTGGCCTTCAACGCGGTGTTCCAGCGCCTCTCGCCGATGCGCCTCGTCAAGAAGATGCACGACAACTGCGGCAAGTGTGGCATCTGCACCGAGGCCTGCCCGATGGACATCCCGGAAATCTCGAAGGAGGAAGGCCGCAAGGCCTACCACGAGGACTGCACCCTCTGCGGACGCTGCGCCGAATACTGCCCGCAGGACGGTGTGATCCAGCTCAAGTGGGGACCGTTCGCACTGTTCTCGTCCCGCCGCGACTACTACAAGGACAAGATCAAGGGCGAGTTGCCGGACGGCACGGTGAAGCCGCTCAAGTTCGTGAAGAACGCCACGAAATCGATAGCCGCCGATGCTTGAGGATCTCGCCGCCGGCCAGGTGACGCTGGCGACCATCTGGCTGCTCGGCGTGTCGATGGGCCTGACCGCCTGCACCGTCACCTGCCTGCCCTTCATGGGCACCTGGGCACTCGGCCGCGCCAGCGGCCAGCGCGAGGCATTCCTGCATACGGGAGTGTTCCTCGCCGGACGTGTGACGACCTATACCGTCCTGGCAATGCTCGCCGCGACCGCCGGCAACGGACTCGCGCAAGCGCTCGGCGGTAGCTGGGGGAATGCCTTGATTGGCGGCGCCAGCATCTTGGCCGGACTGTGGCTCCTGGTCCGGCCTGCTGGCCGTTCCTGCGCCATCCCCATCAACACGGCGGGGTGGACGGGCGCCGTCCCGCCGGCACCGACTTTTCAGCCCGTCCGCTTTCATCGCAAGAAAACCGACGGTCTGCCCCCCTTGTTTCTTGGCGCTGCCCTGTCGCTCACGCCCTGCACGCCGCTCGCCTCACTACTGGCACTGGCCGCGCAGACGAACAGTCCGGCGCAAGGTGCGTCCTACGGTTTGGCCTTTGGCCTCGGTGCGGCAATGACGCCGCTGCTGGTCATGATTCCGCTCGCCGGCAGCCTCGGCGAAGCACTGCGCGATGGCCGCGCCTGGCTGTCGCGCTGGCTGGTCTGGGGCGCGGCGGCGGTGCTTATTCTGTTGGGCTTGCGCCGCCTGTTGCTGAGCTGAAGGCCGTCCCGCCAGCGCCGACTTTCTCGGGCTGACTTGTCGCGGCCGCAGCGCGTACTCCCAACACGGATTACCCTGCCAGCTTGACCAGAGTGGGCCAGAGCAGTTTCAACGTCAGCGCGAATGCGATCAGGTACAAGGTGTTCTTGCTGAGCAAAAGCCCGAAGATCAGGCTGCCGAGCCGGGCGAGCGGTCCCTGCACTGCTGGGGTGGATCGCTCGCGGGTGCTGCGATATTCCTCGTTGCGCTGGCGGATGACGGTGTCGCGTGAAACCAGCGGGTTGTCCAGTTCATCATTTTCGAGACGCTTCTGGTCACCGGCATCGATGACCTGATAGGCCTCCTTGAGCGTCATCTTCTGTTTGCCGATCAGGTCGATGGCGCGGATGATCTTGTTGGTCTGGGCAAGGAACAGCAGTTCCGCCGCCGCCTGGACCGGCAAGCCCTTGCGCTGGCCATCGCGGGCATCCATGATCAGCCGGCTGATGAAGACATCCAGTTCCGGACTGCCCCACATCATGCAGACCTTGTCCCGCAAGTGCCCGAGTGATTCCAGTGCGGCGTGACCGTCGTGACGGTCGTTCGAGTGTGCATTACTCATGAAACTATCGTTCCGTTCATCATGCAGAAATGCGCAAAGCCAAGTACCAACAAATGGGTTGATATGAAGGTATAGGTTTTGATTATACGATGTCGAGATTCTGGATCCCGCCGTGCAGGTCCTTTTCGGCCATTTCCTTGCCGTGCAGCTTGATCATCAGACGTACCTCGTTCATCGAGTCGGCAAAGCGCAGGGCATCCTCGTAGCTGATGTGGCCACCCTCGTAGAGGTCGAACAACGCCTGGTCGAAGGTCTGCATGCCCAGTTCGCGCGACTTCTTCATGATCTCCTTGATCTCGTGGACTTCGCCCTTCTCGATGAGGTCGGAAATCAGCGGCGAATTGAGCAGGATCTCGATCGCGGCGGCGCGCCCCTTGCCTTCCTTGCGCGGAATCAGCCGCTGCGAGACGACGGCCTTGAGGTTCAGCGACAGGTCCATCAGCAACTGCGGCCGCCGCTCCTCGGGGAAGAAGTTGATGATCCGGTCCATCGCCTGGTTGGAGTTGTTGGCGTGCAGCGTACCCATGGCGAGGTGGCCGGTTTCGGCAAAGGCGATGGCATGCTCCATGGTTTCCTTGTCGCGGATCTCGCCGATCAGGATCACATCCGGCGCCTGGCGCAGGGTGTTTTTCAGCGCCGCCTCCCAGGAGTCGGTATCGACGCCCACTTCGCGCTGCGTGATGATGCAGTTCTTGTGATCATGCACGTATTCGACCGGGTCCTCGATGGTGATGATGTGGCCGTAACTGTTCTCGTTACGGTAGCCGATCATCGCCGCGAGCGAAGTCGACTTGCCGGACCCCGTGCCGCCGACGAACAGCACGAGGCCGCGCTTGGTCATCGCCACCTCCTTGAGTACCGGCGGCAGACCGAGGTCGTCGAACTTCGGAATCGAGGTATTGATCGTCCGCATGACGAGGCCCGAACGGCCCTGCTGGACGAAGGCATTGACGCGGAAACGGCCGATGCCGGCCGGGCTGATGGCGAAATTGCATTCCTTGGTCGCCTCGAACTCGGCGGCCTGCCGGTCGTTCATCACCGCCCGGCACAGCTCGATGGTGTGCTGCGGCGTGAGCGCCTGCGCCGTCACCGGCGTCATCTTGCCGTCGACCTTGATCGCCGGCGGGAAGCCGGCAGTGATGAACAGGTCGGACCCCTTTTTCTGCACCATCATCGCCAGCAACTGGTGCATGAACTTGAGTGCTTCGTCTCTTTCCATAATTATGCCTCCGTAGGGCCGACCCAAGGGGGCATGCGCCCCCCTGTGGGGGGCAGCGAATGAATGTGAGCGTGGGGGGCCATAGTGTTACCCCGGGAACAGGTCTTTGTTCGCCGCCTTGTTGCGCGCCTCGGCCGACGACACGATGTTCCGTTTGACCAGCTCCTGCAAGTTCTGGTCGAGCGTCTGCATGCCGAACTGCTGGCCGGTCTGGATCGCCGAATACATCTGCGCGATCTTGTTTTCGCGAATCAGGTTGCGGATCGCCGGCGTGCCGACCATGATCTCGTGCGCGGCGACGCGGCCGGTGCCGTCCTTGGTCTTGAGCAGCGTCTGCGAGATCACCGCGCGCAGCGATTCGGACAGCATCGCGCGCACCATTTCCTTCTCGGCCGCCGGAAAGACGTCGACGATCCGGTCGATGGTCTTCGCTGCCGACGAGGTGTGCAGCGTACCGAACACGAGGTGGCCGGTCTCGGCACCGGTCAGCGCGAGACGGATGGTTTCGAGGTCGCGCATCTCGCCGACCAGGATCACGTCCGGGTCCTCGCGCAGTGCGGAGCGCAGCGCATTGCTGAAGGACAGCGTATGCGGCCCGACCTCGCGCTGGTTGATCAGGCACTTCTTCGATTCATGCACGAATTCGATCGGATCCTCGACAGTAAGGATGTGACCGTACTCGTTCTCGTTGATGTCGTCGATCATCGCCGCCAGGGTCGTCGACTTGCCCGAGCCGGTCGGCCCCGTGACGAGGACGATGCCGCGCGGCTGGTTGGCGATCTCCTTGAAGATCTTCGGGGCATTGAGCTGTTCGAGACTCAGCACCTTGGAGGGAATCGTCCGTAGCACGGCGGCGGCACCGCGCTGCTGCACGTAGGCATTGACCCGGAAGCGCGCCAGGTTCGGCACCGCAAACGAAAAGTCGCACTCGAGATGTTCCTCGTAGGTCTTGCGCTGCCCGTCGTTCATGATGTCGTAGATCATCGCATGCACGTCCTTGTGCTCCATCGGCGGCAGGTTGATGCGACGCACGTCGCCATGGACGCGGATCATCGGCGGCAGGCCGGACGAGAGGTGCAGATCGGACGCCTTGTTCTTGACGACGAAAGCGAGCAGTTCGGTAATGTCCATGGTGGATTCCCCCGGGCGCGGAGTCGGTATACTGGGTTCGCTATATGACAACAATTCCTGCCAACCTGCAAGCCGTAAAAGACCGCATCGCGGTCGCCTGTGCCGCGGCCGGCCGCGATCCGCGCGCGGTGACACTGCTAGCAGTGACGAAGACCTGGCCGGCCGATTTCGTGCGTGCTGCCGCGCTCGCCGGACAGCATTCCTTCGGTGAAAGCTACGTGCAGGAATCCTTGCCGAAAATGGCCGCGCTCGCGGATCTCGGGCTCGCATGGCACTTCATCGGACCACTGCAGAGCAACAAGACACGCCTGGTGGCCGAAAGCTTCGCTTGGGTGCATTCCATCGAGCGCCTGAAGATCGCCGAACGTCTCTCGGCACAACGCCCGGACGGCCTGCCGCCACTGCAGGTCTGCGTGGAAGTCAATGTCAGCGGCGAGGAGAGCAAGAGCGGTTGCACCCTCGCGGCAGCACCCGCACTCTGCCATGCCGTCGCTGCCCTGCCGAATCTCCGGCTGCGCGGCCTGATGGCGATTCCCGAGCCGACGGAAAACTCGGCGCTGGCCGATTCGATTACCCGGCGGCGCTTCGCGCAGGTACGCGCCCTGCAGGACGAACTCAATGCTTCCGGTCTGGGGCTCGACACGTTGTCGATGGGCATGTCGCACGACCTGGAAGCGGCAATCATGGAAGGCGCAACCATCGTGCGCGTGGGAACAGCGATATTCGGAGAGAGAGGCAAGAAATGAAGATCACCTTCATCGGCGGCGGCAACATGGCCAACGCCCTCATCGGCGGGCTGAAGAAGCAGGGGTTTTCGGCTGCCGGCATCCAGGTCATCGATCCCGTTGCCGAGTCGCGCCAACGGCTCACGGATGATTTCGGCGTGCGCTGCGCGCCCGCCATCGATGCGGCTGCACTCAACTGCGAGGTACTGGTGCTCGCGGTCAAACCGCAACAGATGAAGGAAGCGGTCGCGCCCATGACCGGCAAACTCTCGGGGCAACTGGTGATCAGCATCGCCGCCGGACTGCGGCTGGCGGACATCGGCCGCTGGCTCGGCGACTACCACAACCTGGTGCGTTCCATGCCGAACACGCCGGCGCTGATCGGTGCCGGCATCACCGGCCTCTTTGCCGATCCGGCCGTCGGTCGCGAAGGACGCGAGACCGCCGAAAAAATCCTGCGTGCCGTCGGCCGCACGCTCTGGGTCGAGGACGAGGCACTGATGGATGTCGTCACCGCTGTCTCGGGCAGCGGGCCGGCCTACGTCTTCTACTTCATCGAGGCACTGCAGAACGCCGGGGCGGGCCTCGGCCTGCCGGAGGAAACAGCACGCCTGCTGGCCATCGAAACCTTTCTCGGTGCTGCCCGCCTCGCCGAGGCCAGTGACGAGGCAGTCGGCGAATTACGCGCCCGCGTTACCTCGAAAGGCGGCACGACGGCCGCGGCCCTCGATACCTTCGCGTCGCTGCGCGTCGCGGCGTCGATCGGCCACGGCGTCGCCGCCGCCGCGGCCCGGGGCCGCGAACTCTGCGATCAATTGGGGCAGGAATGATGCTGTTCCAGATCCTGTCGCTGCTGCTGGGAACCGCCGCCGACCTGCTGGCCCTCGCCTTCCTCGCCCGCGTCTGGATGCAATGGACGCGCGCGCCCTTTCGCAACCCCGTCGGCGAGTTCATCGCCGCCGCCACCAACTGGGCGGCATTGCCGTTGCGCCGCGTGATTCCCGGATTGCTCGGCATCGACATGGCCAGCGTGTGTGCCGCCTGGCTGGTACAAATCGCCTTCTTCGGCATCATGGCCGGGCTCACCGGGCTGGTCGCCATCGCCCCCGGGGCGATGTTCAGCGTCATCTGGCTCGCAGCCCTCGCCGTGCTGCGGATGTTCATCTATCTGCTGATGGGGGTGATCATCGTCGCGGCCCTGCTCTCCTGGATCAATCCGCATGCGCCGGCGATGTCGATGTTCGATGCGCTATCGCGCCCGCTGCTGCTTCCGGTACGTCGCCGTCTGCCGCCGCTCGGCGGTATCGACCTCTCTCCGCTGGTTGTCCTGCTGCTGCTTCAGGTGGTCCTGATCGTCCTCGCCGGCCTGCAACCGATGGTCGGTGTATTGCCATGACCGCCTGGCTGCATGCGGACGGCCAGGACGTGATCCTCTCGCTGCACATCCAGCCGGGGGCGAAGAAGACCGAGGTCGTCGGCCTGCACGGCGATGCACTCAAGATCCGCCTTGCCGCCCCGCCGGTCGATGGCAAGGCCAACGCGGCGCTGATCGCCTTCGTCGCGGTAAAAGTCGGTGCCAGCAGGACGGCGGTGGAACTGGTGAGCGGCAAGACTTCGCGCACCAAGCGCGTGCGCATCGCCGCGGCAACGCCTGAAGACGTGCGCGCCGCACTGGAATCGTAATGGCCACGTATGCAATCGGCGATCTGCAGGGCTGCTACGACCCCCTCGCGCGCCTGCTCGACTATCTGAAGTTCACGCCGGAAGACGATCGCCTCTGGTTCGTTGGCGATCTCGTCAATCGCGGCCCGCAGTCGCTCGACGTGTTGCGCTTCGTGAAAGGTCTCGGCGAAGCGTCCGCCATCGTGCTCGGCAATCACGACTTGCACCTGATCATGCAGGCGGCCGGCTTCGGCAAGGCCAACAAGGAAGACACGCTGACGGCAATCCTGTCCGCGCCGGATCGCGACGAACTGCTCGCCTGGCTGCGTGCACAACCGCTGTTTCACGTCGAGGACGGCTGGGCGATGGTGCATGCCGGCCTCTTGCCGGCATGGGATGTAGCGCAGGCACAGGCCTTGTCCGACGAAGTACACGCGGCGCTCGTCGCACCGGACTACGTCGACTTCCTCGCCCACATGTGGGGCTCGGAGCCCAACGCCTGGCGCGATGACCTGGCCGGCTGGGACCGGCTGCGGGTCGTCGTGAATGCCATGACGCGCATGCGCTTCGTCTGGCCCGACGGCCACATGGAGTTTCGCGCCCCCGGCGCGAAAGGCCCTCCGGAACGCGGACCGGCCGGCTGCCTGCCCTGGTTCGATGCGCCGGGCCGCCGCAGTGCCGACCACGCCATCGTCTGCGGCCACTGGTCGGCGCTCGGCTACCGGCAGAGCGACACACTGGTGGCACTGGATTCCGGCTGTCTGTGGGGTGGCAGCCTTACGGCGCTACGGCTTGAGGATCGCCGGGTATTTCAGATGCCCTGCGGTCAGTCGGCGCGTCCGACGGGCTGGGAATAGCTTTTTCTTCCGGCGGATCGGCGTGGCCGAGGTGCCAGGCGATCGCGTGGTGGCAGCGCGCCGCAAGATGACGGCGATCGGCCTGTGCGCTATCGAGCGGGGCCAGGATGCGCACCTCGGCGGCCAGGCCCCCGCTGCGCACGATGGTCAACAAGCACTGCAACAGGGTGACGTCGCCGTCGTAGGCTGGTGCCCGACTGAGGTTTCCAGCCGGGTCGACATAACGCAAAGCGAGCGGCACGATCGACACGCCCGCATCGATCGCGCTCTGGAACAGTGCGGCATGGAAAGGCAGCACGCGGTCGCCTGCCGTGGTCGTGCCCTCCGGAAAAACGGACACATGCGTGCCGGCCCCCCGCAAGTGTCCGATCATCGTCTCGCGCGTGCGCTGGGCAGCCGCGCGCGAGCCGCGTTCAAGGAAAATCGTTTCCGTCTTCGCGCAGAGCCAGCCGATCAACGGCCAGTCCCTGACCTCATTTTTCGAAACAAAGGCGGCGGGTGCGAGCGCGTTGATGACGAAAATGTCGAGCCAGGAGATGTGGTTGGCGACGAGCATTCCCGAAGGGATGCCTGCCGTCCCGCCGGCGCCGACTTTTTTCAGGTGGATGCCGAGGGTATCGAGCAACTGCCGTGACCAGCGCTTCTTGAGTGCGCGGCGCACGCCGAGACTCGCCCACGGATAAACAAGCGCAACCGTGGCCGCACCCCACAGCAGGTGCAGCCCGATGCGCGCCAACCGGAAGCCGGCGCGCAATTCGACGAATGGATTACTCAGCTCTGCCTCGCGACGAAATGCTTGGAATAGCGCGAGTCTACCCGCGACATCGGCATCAGGATCAACAAATCGGCGGTATTGAAGTCTGGATCCCAGGCGGGTTCGCCGCAGATCCAGGCGCCAGCCCGCAGGTAGCCCTTGAGCAGCGGCGGCACTTCGGGCCTGGCCGCCGGCGAAATCTTGTCGAGCGGCAGCGCATAGCGCGGGAAGACGTGATACTCGAGCGGCGCCATATGACTTGTCAGCGCATGGTAGATGCCAACAGCATTGTGGCCGCCGTCGGCCATGCCGATACTGGCGCAACCGATCAGATATTCGTAACCGTTCTGTTGCATGTAGCGCGCAAGACCGGACCACAAGAGCGCGATGGTCGCACCGGTGCGGTAGTCGGGGTCGATGCAGGAGCGGCCGATCTCGACCAGACGCGCGCGCAGGTGCGTGATGCGCGTCAGGTCGAATTCGGTTTCCGAATAGTAGCCGCCCACCCGGCGGGCCGCCTCGGGCGACAGGATGCGGTAGGTGCCGACGATGCGGCCGTTGGCCTCATCGCGCACGATCAGGTGCTCGCAGTAGGGATCGTAGAGGTCGCGATCGACACCCGGGGTACGCGAAGGCAGGCGCGCGCCGAGCTCGTCGGCGAAAACGCGCCAACGCAACTTCTGGGCTTCGAGAATTTCCGAAGGACTGGACGCCAGGGTGACGTGCAGCCTGGGGCGCGCAGTGCGGACGGTCTGCTTTACGTC
>CAYNCH010000045.1:0-9448 GCA_964395815.1 uncultured Methyloversatilis sp. | reverse complement strand
CCGGCCAGCCCGCCGACCAGCGCATGCGAGGAGGAGGAGGGGATGCCGCGCCACCAGGTCAGCAGGTTCCAGGCGATCGCGCCGAACAGCCCGCAGACGAGTATCTGCAGCGCGAGCACGGCATCGACGCCATCGAGATCGACGAACTTGCCGATGGTGTTGGCCACCGCAGTACCGCCGAGCAGCGGGCCGAGGAATTCGAAGATGGCGACGACGAGGATGGCTTGTACCGGCGTCATGGCACGCGACGCGATGACGCTGGCGACGATGTTGGCGGCGTCGTGGAAGCCGTTGGTGTAGTCGAACACCAGCACGATGAGCACGGCCAGCAGGGCGAGGAGGAACAGGGTGTCCATCGTCAGTCGTGCCGGCCCGCTGGGCTGCCGTGCCACAGCCCGTCGATCAGGGCATCGAAGGCGGGTTGCGCCTGGGCGGCGTTGGGGTGGTTGACCATGAACACCAGCAGGTGGCGCCGGCCCTGGCGGTCGCGCAGGTAGCCGGCGATGCCGCGCACGCCTTCCAGCGAGCCGGTCTTGAGGTGCGCCTGCCCGGCCGCGCCGTTGCCGTTGAACTTCTTCTTCACGGTACCGTCGAGCGCGGCGATCGGCAGCGAGGCGAGGAATTCCGGCATCGCCTGGCTGGCCCAGCCGGCCGCCAGCAACTGCGCGAGATGATCGGCGGAGATGCGCGCTCTGCGCGACAGGCCGGCACCGTTGTCGAGGACCAGCTCAGGGAAGTTCATGCCTTTTTTAGCCAGCCAGGCGCGCACCGCCGCCTCCGCACCCGCCGTCCCGCCGGCGCCGACATTATTGGCCCCCCTCGCTCGCAAACCCGGCTCGCTGCCCCCCACAGGGGGGGCGTCGGCTCGGGACGGCCCTTCGCCGACTTGTCGTCCAAGGGTGAGGAAAAGTTGTCTGGCCATCACGTTGTTCGAATGCTTGTTGATGTCGCGCACCAGTTCGCCGAGCGGCGGGGATTCGGTAGCGGCGAGCGGCACGGCGGATTCCGGTACGGTGCCCTCTCTGACGCTGCTGGCGATCTCGCCACCCAGTTCGCGCCACAGGCGCGCGAAGGTGCCGGCGAGCAGCGTCGCGTTGGGCAGGCCGGCGAGGTGCCACTGTTTTTCGCCGCAGGCGGCGGCAAAGTCGCCGGAGAGCTGGAGGCGGTCCGGCCGCAGCGTGGCGGTGAGCTGCTCGCGCCATTCGCCGTTGCAGGGCTTGCCGGCGATGAGCTTCAACTGGTTGTCCACGGCGTAGTCGACCGGCAAGGGGTCGGCGAGTACGCGTACCGTCGCGGTTTCCGGGATCAGCGTCAGATGCACGGTGGCGAAATTGAACAGCAGCGCGTCGGGTCCGACGTTGTAGGGGCGCAGCGGCTGGCCGTCGAACGCGGCCGGGTCGTGATTTTCGGGCGCGAAGGCGGTACGGTCGATGACGAGTCCGCCGCGGATCTCGCGCAGCCCGCGGCCGCGCAGTTCGCGCAGCAGCAGCCAGAGCCGGTCGTGGGTGAGCTTCGGGTCGCCGCTGCCGCGCAGGTAGAGCGGGCCGTCGAGGATGCCGTCGCGCGGCGGTGCCTCGGCCAGCGCCTCGGTGCGGAAGCGATAGGCCGGCCCCAGCGTCTCCAGGGCGGCCAGCGTGGTGAGGAGCTTGGCGAGCGAGGCGGGGTTCATCGGCGCATCGCCGCGGTGACGCAGCGCCGGGCGGGACGCATCGACGGGTTGCGCCACCACCGCCACGGCCGTCGGCGGAATGCCGGCCTGCTGCAACGCCTTGCGTACGGGCGGCGGCAGGGTGTCCGCGGCGGCCGCGACCGCGAGATGGAGGTTGAGCAGCAGCGCCGTCAGGATGAGCAGGTGGAGTCGCATGCGTGTCAGATCACGATGTAGCGGTGGGCCTGCTCGAAGCGGTCGAGCGCATCGCGTACCTCGTCGCGCTCGATCTGCGCGAGGATCACCACCCAGCGGCGCTGGTCGCGGTTGGTGAGTTCGACGAAATGGAGGGTGTCGCCATCTCCGGCCGGCGCCTCGCCGCGGCCGGTGATCACGCCGCTGCGGTCGACGCGAATGCTCACCGGTTCGAGGTGCAGGTGCGGTTCGGGGTGCTCCAGCATGTCGATCAGCCTGGCGAGCAGGCGTTCGGGCTGCAAGGCATCGGTCGTTTTGCGCAGGGCCTCTTCGAGCTGGGCCAGGCGGCGGGTATGGGCCTCCGGGCCGCCGCCGGTCGCGCAGCGGCTGCGCACGCAGGCGTGCGTGATGGCGTGGTCCTTGTGCAGGCTGTCATGCTCCGCGCGTACATCGGCGATGTGGGCGGCCAGGCCCTTGAGCAGGCCGTCGAACAGCACTTCGCGCAGGCGCTCGCGCGCCGCGAGCGGATCGGGCGTCGGTTCCGCGAGCGTGTGGTCGGTGAAGTAGAGCGTCTTCTGCGGTACGTCGCTGCGCACCACCTCGCCGTCAAGGGCGACGCCGAAGCCGCTCTTTTCGCGATGCCGCATGCCGAGCAGGGCACAGCAGCGGCCGGTGGCGAGCGTCAGCGTCGGCAGGTGCTCGCGCACGCACTGGCTTTTCGCCAGCATCAGGCCGATATCGTCGGCGCTGCCGAACAGGGCATGCACCATCGGATCGGCGGCGAAGGCGGCGCGACTGATCTCGTAAGGGCCGGGAATGCGGGCCGCGATGCCGGCACAGTAATCCAGCGCGTGGTGGATGGCGGGGGCGAGACGATGTTCATAGTCCGCCACCTGACGGATCATGGGGTCGACCGTCGCCGTTGCCCGTTCGATGCGGGCGTAAGTGGCAGCATCCAGCGGCGCGGGCGGCCGCAGCCAGTCGAAAAGTCCCATGATGGCGAATTATTCCGCAAATATCGCGCAAATATCGGACGCGGTGCGGTTCGCGCGAATAAATTGCCGGTAAAGCGTGGTTGGATAGCCGCGAGCGATCATACGATGACGCCGCTGGCGGGTCCTTCGGTCGAGGGGGCTTCAGTTCGTGTCCGCCGGCATTTCCTGCAGGTTCATGCGAACCAGATCGGCAATGCTTTGGGTGCCGAGCTTTCCCATCATGCGCGCCTTGTGCACTTCGACGGTCCTGACGCTGATGCCCAGCGATGCCGCGATGTCGCGATTGTGCATGCCGGCCACCACCAGCCGCATGACCTCGCGTTCCCGGGGGGTCAGGTCCGCGCAGCGCCGGGCCGCCGACGCGCGCGATTCCGCCGCCTGCTTGAGGGTGGTTTGCCGCGACAAGGCCTCGTCGATGGCATTCAGCAAGCGCTCCTGATTCAGCGGTTTTTCGAGAAAGTCGACCGCCTGGGCACGAAACGCCAGCCGCGCGGAATCGACATCGCCATGCCCGGTCATGATGATCGCCGGCATCCGGCAGCCGATTTCGGCCAACTGCTTCTGCAGTTCCAGCCCGTTCATGCCCGGCATGCGAATGTCGATGAGCAGGCAGCCCGACCATTCGGGCCGGTAGGCGCCCAGGAAGCTTTCGGCATCCGCATACAACGCCACGGCATGGCCGTGCAGGCCCAGCATCAGGCCGAGGGCATCCCGTACCGACTGGTCGTCCTCGACGATGAAAACGGTGAATCCGCTAGTTTGCATGTTCCCTGGTTCCTTCGATGGGCAGTGACAGTTTGACGATGCCATGGTCCCCGGCTTCCGCCCACAGGCTGCCGCCGTGGGCTTCGGCGATGGCGCGGCTGATCATCAGCCCGAGCCCGAGGCCGCTCGTCTTGGTGGACTGGAAGCCGTCGAACAGGCGGCCAAGGCGCGCTTCATCGAATCCGTTGCCGCCATCCTCGATGCAGATGCAAACCTGCGCATTCCCTGCGGTGCGGACGCTCACCCGAACCCAGCGCCGGTCGGCGGGCTGGTGTGCCACGGCATCGAATGCGTTTGCCAGAAGATTGCGCAGCACCACGTCGAGTTGCAGCCGGTCGCCCAGCACATGGCAGGGGGGCGTCTTGTCCAGCGTTACTTTTACCGCGTCGCGCTTTTCCCGGTGGGCGAACGCGGCGATCGCGGCGGAGAGCAAGGCTTCGACCGCGAAGTGCTCCAGTTGCGTCGATCCGGTGCGGAAAAAATCGCGCAGGCGGCGCAACACTTCGGCGGCGCGATGGGATTCGCGAATCATGCTGCGCAGCGCATCGCGCAAGGTCTGGCCGGTGTCGCCGCGTTCGAGCAACTGCTCGCAGGCACTGCCATAGACGGTCAGGGCCGTCAGCGGCTGATTGAGTTCATGCGCCAGCGCTCCGGCCATTTCGCCGGCAGCCGCGAGCCGCAAGGTCTGTTTCAGTTCCTGGCTGACGCGCTGCTTCTCATCGACCACGATGCCGATGAAGAACCCGAACAGCGTGATGACCACCGCGAGAATCTGCACTTCCAGCACGGTCACCACGGCGATATCCTGGGTCTTGACCGCGATGATGATGCCGAACTGGATCAGCGCCGCCGCGATCACGGCGCCCGGCAGGCCCTGGCGCGAGGCCGCCCAGGCGATCGGCAGGAACAGCACGTAGAAATAGCGCGTCGAACTTTCGGCACCGAGGCCGAAAGCGACCAGCAGGGCGGCCAACGTGAGCGACAGGTCGATGAGAAACCCGGCCTGCATGACCACCTGCCGCAACTGCTGGCGCCGGTAGGCGTCCAGCAACATCCAGATCAGCGGCATGGTGACGATGACACCCGCGCCATCGCCGACCCAGAACTGAAACGTGGCATACCGGAAATGGTCGGCAGGCACGTAGCCGGCAGCGACGAGCGTCATCACGAACAGGGCGCTGGTGACCAGCGTGCCGACGACGACGATCGCCGCCCAGGCGAACAGGCCGCGCCGTTCGGTGAAAATCGCACCTTCCGCCAGATGCCGGTGGATGACCGTGGCGATCACCCAGTAACCCAGGGTCAGCATCGCGGCAGCCATCAGCATCACCTGAAACGATACGGCCATCCCGCGCACCCATGCTTCGGCGATGACGATGGCCACGAAAATCGGCAGCGACATCCGATTGCCGAAACGCAACAGGAATACCAGGCCCAGGGCGGGGGCCGGATTCCACGGGGTGATGTTCAGTCCGTGGAGGGGATGGATGAAGCTGGCCCAATCCAGTGCGACATAGCCTGCGATCAACAGGGCCACGTAGCGCCAGTCAAGCCGCGAAGTCGACAACATCTTGGGCCGCGAATCGTTCCGGGAGGCAATGGGTGGATTTTGCGGAGAGATGGGCGAGCTGGGTATTCGCATCTGTACGTAAGGGATTCACTTATTAGTACGAAAAGAATACACACATTGCAGGGAGGTCCGATGCGGCATTCCCGGGAGGATTACGTAGGGGGGTCCGCCAATTTTCAGGCCATCAGCGGATGGCTAGCATCAGGGCCATCATGCATGCCGCCGCGCTCGCCCTCACGCTCTTCGTTTTCTGGCTGTTGCTGTCGGGAATCTACAGTCCGTTTCTGGTCGGCGCCGGTGTCGGCAGCGCACTGGCCATTGCCCTGCTGGCCCGGCGCATGAAGCTGCTCGATCGCGAGGGTTTTCCGCTGCATTTGCTCGGCGGGGTTCTCGTGGCGTACTGGCCCTGGCTGCTCAGGGAGATCATGCAATCCGCCTGGGCGGTCACCAAATGCATACTCTCGCCGCGCCTGCCGATTTCGCCGACGCTGGTCGAATTCGCCCCGACGCAGAAAACCGATCTCGGCCTGGTGATCCATGCCAACTCGATCACCCTGACGCCCGGCACGATTGCCGTGGAAGTGGAGCCGGGCCGTTTTCTCGTCCATGCCCTGACCCGCGCAGGTGCCGCCAGCCTGGCCGGCAGCGAGATGGACCGCCGCTGCACCGCCCTGGAGCAGGCTTGATGCTGGCTGCCGCCACGCTGGCATTGCTGGTCACCGTCGCGCTGGCGCTGGCTCGTGCCGCGCTCGGCCCGACCGTCTTCGACCGGCTGCAGGCCGCCAATACCATCGGTACGGTCGCCATGCTGTTGCTGGCGCTCTTCGGCTTTCTGAATGGCCGGCCGGAATTCCTCGACCTGGCCCTCGTGTATGGCCTGCTCAACGTGATCGGCGTGGTTGCGGTGCTCAAGTTTTTCCGTCAGGGCGATCTTGGCGCATCCGGGCATGCGCGTGCCGGCGAGGAGCCGCAATGAGCCTCGTCATCGAGATCCTGAGCGGCCTCAGCCTGCTGGTGGGCGCGCTGTTCTGCCTGGTCGGCGCCATCGGCCTGCTGCGCATGCCGGATTTCTATACGCGCGTGCATGCCGCGAGCGTGGTCGAGACTCTCGGTGCCGGCTTCATCCTGCTGGGACTTGTCCTGCAGGCGGGCTTCACGCTGGTGGCGGTGAAGCTGTTGCTGATCGCCCTGCTGATTTTCTTCGCCAGTCCGACGGCCAGCCATGCGCTCACACGCGCGGCGATGCTGCGCGGCCTCAAACCCCGGCTTGCGGAGGATGGATCATCGAAACCCTGATCGTCGATGTCCTGCTGGTATTGATGGCCATTGCCGTAGTGGTACTGGCGCGGCGCCGCAACCTGTTCGCGGTGGTGGTCCTGTCCGGCATCTACAGCTTTCTTATGGCGACCGCATTGGTGGCGCTCGACGCGGTCGATGTCGCGATGACCGAGGCTGCGGTGGGCGCCGGCGTATCGACCGTGCTGCTGCTCGGCGCCCTGCATCTGTGCAAGAGCGAAGAGGCGCGCCCGACACGCGGCCCCTGGCTGCCGCTGGCGTTGTCCGCTTCCGTGGGGGTGCTGCTGATTTATGGCGCCCTGGGGCTGCCGGATTTTGCCGATCCGCATGCACCGATCCACCAGCACGTCGCGCCGCGCTACCTGCAGAACGAGGTGGATGTGCCCAACGTGGTGACTGCCGTGCTGGCCAGCTTTCGCGGCTACGACACGCTGGGCGAGACCACTGTCGTCTTCACCGCGGGCGCCGGTATCATCGCGCTGCTGCGCCGGCGCAAGCCGGAAAACGGGAAGGGCCGCGATGGAAAATGATCTCGTCCTGCGCGTGGTCGGCAAGCTGCTGATCCCGTTCATCCTGCTGTTCGCCGTGTATGTGCAGTTCCATGGCGATTTCGGTCCGGGGGGCGGCTTCCAGGCGGGCGTCATCTTCGCCGCCGGCATCGTCTTCTACGCCATCATCTTCGGTCTCGACAAGGCGCGCCGGGTCGTCCCCGACCGGCTCGTCGAGGCGATGCTCGCCCTCGGCGTCCTGCTCTACGCCGGGGTGGGCGTCGCCGGCCTGTTCCTCGACGGCAATTATCTCGACTACTTCGTGCTCGACCGCGATCCGGTGCATGGCCAGCATCGCGGCATCTTCTGGGTCGAGGCGGGCGTCGCCGTCACCGTCAGCGGCGTGATGCTGAAGATCTTCTACATGTTCGCCTCGCGCGGCAACGGCAACGGCGAGGACGCATGATCGGCGAACTGGTCGAGCACTTCAGCTACCTCGTCACCGTATTCCTGATGGTGACGGGGCTCTACATCGTCATGGCACGCGGCAACCTGATCAAGAAACTGGTCGGCCTGTCGGTGTTCCAGACCTCGGTCTACCTGCTCTACATCGCGCCGGGCAAGCTGCTGGGCGGCACCGCACCGATCCTCGCGCCGCAGTATGGCGTGTATTCGAACCCGCTGCCGCACGTGCTGATCCTTACCGCCATCGTCGTCGGCGTCGCCACGCTGGCGCTCGGCCTGGCACTCGCCGTGCGCATCCGCGAGGCTTACGGCAGCATCGAGGAAGACGAGATCACCGCGCTCGACAATGCGGTCCAGGATGCGGAGCGCGCCGGGTCATGAGCCTGGCCAGTCATTTGCCCGCGCTGCAGGTGGTGCTGCCGCTGTTGTCCGCACCGCTGGCTGTACTGCTGCGCCATGGCGGTTTCGCTTTTGCGATCGTTACCGCCGGCGCCTGGGCGGCCTTTGCCGCCGCCCTCGGCCTGTGGCTGCAAACGGGCGAGGTGGGTATTGTCAGTTATCACATCGGCAGCTGGGCGCCGCCCTGGGGTATCGAATATCGCGTCGACCGCCTCGCCAGCTTCGTCTTGCTCCTCGTTTCCGGCACGGCGGCCATCGTGTTGCCGTGGAGCCGCGCCAGCATCGAACGCGAAATTCCGCACGAGCTGCATTACCTCTACTACGCCATGTTCGGCCTGTGTCTCGCCGGCCTGCTCGGCATCACCATTACCGGTGATGCCTTCAACATCTTCGTCTTCCTCGAGATTTCCTCGCTGTCCACCTATGTGCTGATCGCACTGGGGCGCGACCGCCGCGCGCTGGCCGCCGCCTTCCGCTATCTGATCATGGGCACCATCGGCGCGACCTTCTTCGTCATCGGCATCGGCTTTCTCTACCTGCTGACCGGCACGCTGAATCTCGTCGACATGGCGGAGCGTTTGCGTACCGTACCCGATGCGCGACCGGTGCTGGCGGCACTGGCCTTCATCACCGTGGGCGTTTCGCTCAAGCTGGCGCTGTTCCCGCTGCACCAGTGGCTGCCGAATGCCTACACCCACGCGCCCTCGGCGGTGACGGCCTTTCTTGCTGCCACGGCGACGAAGGTGTCCGTCTATGTCCTGATCCGTTTCTATTTCTCGGTCTTCGGCGAGAGCCTCGTCTTCCACAAGCTGCCGCTGCCGCAGATCATGCTGCTGCTGTCGCTCGCCGCCATGTTCGCCGCCAGCTTCACGGCGATCTTTCAGGACAACTTGAAACGCCTGTTCGCCTATTCGAGCGTCGGCCAGATCGGCTACATCACGCTCGGTCTGCATTTCGACTCGATGGCCGGCCTCACTGCTTCTACCGTCCATCTGTTCAACCACGGCATCACCAAGGCGGCGATCTTCCTGCTGATCGGCGGCATCGTGCTTGGGCTGGCAAAAAATCATGCCGTCCCGCCAGCGCCGACTTTTGACCGGCTCGCCGGCCTGGCGAAGCGCATGCCGCTCACCTGCTTCGGCATCGTCATCGCCGGGCTGTCGCTGATCGGCGTGCCCGGCACGGCCGGTTTTGTCAGCAAGTGGTATCTAATCCTCGCCGCCATGGAGAAAGGCCAGTTCTGGCTGGTCGGTGCGATCCTGCTTTCTTCGTTGCTGGCGGTTGCCTACGTCTGGCGTTTTGTCGAAGTGGCCTACTTCAAGCCGGCGCCAGAAGGCGCGACGAAGCAGGAAGCGCCGCTGTCGATGCTGATCCCGGCCTGGCTGCTGGTCATCGGCACGATCTGGTTCGGCCTTGATACCTCCTTCACCGTCGGCACCGCTGCCGAGGCCGCGCTGCAACTTGTGAAGGTGGGCAAATGACCGCCCTGCAGCTCACCTTCGTCATTCCGCTGCTCGGCGCCATCGGCATCGCGCTGGCGGGTAAGTCGCCCAATCTGCGCGAAGGGGCGACTCTCGCCACTGCCGTGCTGTTGTTCGGCACCGTGCTGCAGTTGCTTGATCCCGTT
>CAYNCH010000044.1:0-9519 GCA_964395815.1 uncultured Methyloversatilis sp. | reverse complement strand
GCAGGTCTTCGATGCGCGAGTTGGTGCAGCTGCCGATGAAGACCTGGTCGACCGCGATGTCGGTGATCGGTGTGCGCGGCGTCAGGCCCATGTACTGCAACGCGCGCGTCACGCCCTCGCGCTTCACCGGATCGGCAAAGTCCTCCGGCGCCGGCACGCGGCCGTCGACCGGCACCACCATCTCGGGCGAAGTGCCCCAGGTGACCTGCGGCTGGATCGTCGCGGCGTCGAGTTCGACGACGGCATCGAAGCGCGCGCCCTCGTCCGAGACCAGCGTGCGCCAATGGGCGACCGCCTTGTCCCACGCCTCGCCCCGGGGCGAGAACGGACGCTCCTTAAGGTAGTCGATGGTGGTGTCATCCACCGCGACGAAGCCGACGCGCGCGCCCGCCTCGATCGCCATGTTGCAGACCGTCATGCGCCCTTCCATCGACAGTGCCCGGATCGCCGCACCGCCGAACTCGATGGCGTAGCCCGTGCCGCCGGCCGTGCCGATCTTGCCGATGATCGCCAGCGCGATGTCCTTCGCCGTCACGCCAGCGCCGACTTTTCCGTCGACGCGGATGAGCATCGCCTTCATCTTCTTCTGCAGCAGGCACTGCGTCGCCAGCACATGCTCGACCTCGGAGGTGCCGATGCCGTGCGCGAGGCAGGCGAAGGCGCCATGCGTCGAGGTGTGCGAGTCTCCGCAAACAACGGTCATGCCCGGCAGCGTCGCGCCGTTCTCTGGACCGACGACATGCACGATGCCCTGCTTCGCGTCCTTGAACGGGAAGTAGGCCAGTGCGCCGACCGCGCGGATGTTGGCGTCGAGGGTCTCGACCTGCTGGCGCGAGACCGGATCCTCGATGCCGCGTTCCCAGTGGTCGGTCGGCGTGTTGTGGTCGGCGGTGGCGACGATGGAGGAAATGCGCCACGGCTTGCGCCCGGCGAGTTTCAGGCCTTCGAAGGCTTGCGGACTGGTGACTTCATGCACCAGATGGCGGTCGATATAGAGCAGCGCGGTACCGTCCGGTTCTGTATGGACGACATGGCTGTCCCAGAGCTTGTCATAGAGCGTTTGCGGCATGGGGAAAATTCCGTCGGAAACGGCCGAAATTATCGCACAGGCCGCCATGACCGATGGCCACTAGGGTCGATAGTGGCCGAGCGCCTCGGGCAACCAGCGGCGGAGGTTCGCGATGCGGGTTTCGTCAGCCGGATGGGTAGAGAGAAACTCAGGAGGCTTCGTCTTGTCCTTCCCTTCAACCGCCATGCGTTGCCACAGGTCAATGGCGGCGCGCGGGTCGTAGCCTGCTTTTGCCATGTAGATCATCCCCATGCGATCGGCCTCCGCCTCGTGCAGACGCGAATAGGGCAAGAGAAAGCCAACCGCGGCGCCGGCCCCCAGCAAGCCCGCGTAGAGATCGCGTTTCCTGGCATCGCGGGTCGCGACGACAGTTGCCACTGTCAACCCGGCGACAAGCATTTCCTGGCTCAGGCGCTCGCCTCCGTGACGTGCGATGGCGTGTGCGACCTCGTGGCCGATGACCGCCGCGATCCCGGCATCGTCCTGCGCCACCGGCAGGATGCCGGTATAGACGGCCACCTTGCCGCCGGGCAGGCAAAAGGCATTGAGAGTCTTGTCGTCATCGATGACCCGAAACTCCCATTCGTAGTCGTTCCGCCCGGTCGCCGCGGCGATGCGCATGCCTATACGGCTGATCCGTTCGTTGAGCATCGGGTCGCCGCTCAGTTTTTCCTTCGCGAGGATCTCCTTGAAGCTGGCCAAGCCCATGCGACGTTCCTGTTGCTCGGACACGATCTGCAACTGGCTTCGACCGGTCAGCGGCACATTCTGGCAGGCAGCCAGCAGCATTCCCGACAGGATCAAGGCGACGATTTGTCTCATGTGCATTTCAACGAGTCGCGAGAGATTCCGATGACAGCCAGCGCCAGACCAGCACTCCACCGCAGGCGGCAAACAAGGATGCCAGCGTGAAGGTGATATTGGCACCAAGACTATCCCAGGTCTGGCCGCCGAGCAGGCCGCCAAGCATGCCGCCAGCGCCAAAGGACAGGCTGCCGTAGAGCCCCTGCATCCGCGCCTGCTGGTGCGGGGCGAACCAGCGCGTCAGCACCGCGACGGACGCCGCGTGATAAGCGCCGAAGGTCGCCCCGTGGAGCACCTGGGCAATGAACAGCAACAACGGCGAGTCGGCGAGCCAACCGATCATCAGGAACCGCAGGACGGCGAGCGCGAAACTGGCCAGCAGAATGCTGCGCAGGCTGAAGTAGCACATCAGGCGCGGCATATAGACAAACACGAAAATCTCCGCGATCACACCGATCGACCAGTACAGGCCGACCGTCGTCTTGCCATAGCCATGCTCGACCAGATGGATCGAGTAGAAAACGTAGAGCGGGCCGTGCGCCACCGACATGAAGAAACAGGCCGCCAGCAGGGCCAGCACCGCCGGCCGGCGCAGCAGGTCGCCGAGCGGCTCTGCCGTCCCGTCGGCGCCGACTTTTGTCTCCTGCAGCACGAGAGCGCTCAACAACACGCAGACGAGAATGAGCAGACAGGCCCAGAGCACGGCTGCGATCGGCATGTGGTCGAGCAGCGCCCCGATGGCCAGCACGCTGACGATGAAGCCGATGGAGCCCCAGAGGCGAATGCGGCCATAGCGTTCCGGCCGGCCGGCCAGGCGGTCGAGCGTCATCGCCTCGACCAGCGGCAGCGCGGCGCTCCAGAAAAACCAGACCAGCGCCATCGCTGCAAGCATCGGCAGATAGTCGCGCGTAAAGAAGAACCCGGAAAACCCTGCAACCGAACACAAGGCGGCGAGTTTGACGATCAGCGCACGCCGGCCAAGGCGATCGGCCAGCCAGCCCCAAATATTCGGGGCCAGCAGGCGCATCACTTGGGGTACCGACATCAGCACGCCGATCTCCCAGGCGGACTGGCCGATCTCCTGGAGGTAGAGCGTGAAGTACGGCGAGAAGGCGCCGACGAAGGCGAAGTAAAAAAAATACCAGCCGGCCAGTGAGCCCAGCGGACCAGGCCTACCCGCCGGCAAAGAGATCAAGCCTTGCGGTTCTGGCCGACGCGGAACGCCAGCAGCAATTGGTAGATCTCATCCTTGAGCTTGACACGGGCCTTCTTCATGTCTTCCAGTGTGAAATCGGCGACAGGCATGTCATGCTCTTCAAGATCCTCGACCTTGCCGGTGAGGCGGTTGTAGCGCGCGAACAGGCCGGCGAAGTAGCCACTGTCGGCACGCATCGCATCGATGGCATCGCGCAATTCCGGGAATTCGGTATAGAGATCGTGGTGATCGACGTGCATGATGTTCTTCCCTGTTTGTTTTTTGAAAATCGTGACGGATTCTATCAGGCGGGCCGGCCGGGAATGGCGGGTGTCGGACAAACGACGTCGGCGCACTGGGCACGATGCAGCAGTGCGGCATCCATCAGCACCAGCGCCAGCATCGCTTCGGCAATCGGCGTCGCGCGGATACCGACGCAGGGATCATGGCGTCCCTCGGTCGATACCGTGGTCGGCTGACCGGCCAGGTCGATGGAACGGCGCGGAATGCGAATGCTCGACGTCGGCTTGATCGCGATCGAGACGGTAATGTCCTGCCCGGAAGAAATGCCACCGAGAATGCCGCCGGCATGGTTGGAGAGGAAACCGGCTGGTGTCAATTCGTCGCCATGTTCGCTGCCGCGCTGGGCGACGCATGCAAAACCAGCGCCAATCTCGACACCCTTGACGGCATTGATGCCCATCATCGCATGGGCGATCTTGGCATCGAGCCGTTCATAGACCGGATCGCCCCAGCCCGGCGGCAGGCCGGTCGCCGTTACCTCGATGCGCGCACCGACCGAGTCGCCATCCTTGCGCAGGCGATCCATGAAAGCTTCAAGTTCCGGCACGATGGTCGCGTTCGGCGCGAAGAAAGGATTGCGGTCGATCTCGTCCGCGGCGACGAAAGGAATGACGAGGGCGCCCAGTTGGCTCATCCAGCCGCGGATCGTCACACCATGGCGTTCGTGCAGCCACTTGCGCGCAATGGCCCCAGCGGCGACACGCACTGCCGTTTCGCGTGCCGACGAACGTCCGCCGCCACGATAGTCGCGAATGCCGTATTTCTGCCAGTAGGTGTAGTCGGCATGGCCGGGACGAAAGCTCTGCGCGATGTTGCCGTAGTCCTTGCTGCGCTGGTCGGTATTGCGGATCAGCAGGGCAATCGGCGTCCCGGTGGTCCGTCCTTCGAACACGCCGGAAAGAATCTCGACTTCGTCCGCCTCGCGCCGCTGCGTGACATGGCGCGAGGTACCCGGCTTGCGCCGGTCCAGTTCCTGCTGGATGTCGGCCGCGCAGATACCCAGCCCCGGCGGACAACCATCGACCACACAGCCGATGGCCGGACCGTGGGATTCACCGAACGAAGACACGCGCAACAACGTGCCGAAACTGCTGCCGGACATTTAGGACGTGGCCTCCCGTGAGGCGGTCTCCCGCGCAGCAGTCTCGTCGGCTTCGGGTGCCTGATCCTCCGGCCAGTCGCGAATGTAGGCCTTGAGCATGCGGTTTTCGAAGTTCTGCTCCTCAAGCACCGCCTTCGCGACATCGTGAAAGGAAACCACGCCGAGCAAGGTATAACCGTCCATGACAGGAAGATAGCGCATGTGCTCGTCGACCATCAGGCGGCGCAACTGGCCGACGTCCATGAAGGGATCGCCGGTGCGCGGGTTTTTCACCATCACGTCGCGGACCGGCACGCCGCCCCACGCGGCATGATGCTCATGACAGGCGCGAAGGACCTCGCGGAACGTGAGCATACCGACCATACGTCCGCCCTCGAAGCAGACCAGCGAGCCGACGTCCTGCTCGCTCATCACCGCCACCGCTTCCGAGAGCTTCTTGTCCGGAGCGATGGTGTACAGCACCGTACCCTTGACATCGAGAATCTGCCTGACTTGCATGATGGATCTCCTCCTCCGGTTTACTTTTCCAGCAGTCCGCGTTTGCCCGGCTTGCCGCGCCACGCATCGGCATCGGCCGGCGGATCCTTGCGTTCGATGATCGCCGGCCACTGCTTCGCCAGTTCGGCATTCAGTGCAATCATCTCGCGCTGATCGGTCGGCACGTCATCTTCCGCGAAAATCGCCTCGGCCGGGCATTCCGGCACGCACAACGTACAGTCGATGCACTCCTCCGGATCGATGACGAGAAAGTTCGGTCCCTCCCGAAAACAATCGACCGGGCAGACGTCGACACAGTCGGTGTATTTGCACTTGATGCAGTTTTCCGTGACGACGTAGGTCATCTTGTCCCTCCTTCATGACTGCTTTGGTCAAGTATAGCCGGCAGGCGCGCCGTCCTGCCAGCGCCGACTTTCAGTTTTTGTCGACGTAGGGATTGCGGCTGCTCTTGAACTGGATGCGCAACGGCGTGCCCTGCAGGCGAAACGCCTCCAGATATACATGCTCCAGATAGCGCACGTAAGCCGGCGGCACGTGTTCCAGCGCATTGCCGTGGATGACGATGATCGGCGGGTTGCTGCCGCCCTGATGGGCGTAGCGCAGCTTGGGGCGTACATTGCCATGGCGTGGCGGAGCCTGCTTCTGCACGGCGTCGAGCAGCACGCGCGTGAGTTTTGGCGTGGCGAGCTTGACCATCGCGGCGGCGTACGCCTTGTCGACCGATTGCAGCACGCTGGGCACACCCTGCCCCTTGAGCGCCGAAATATAGTGCACGCGGGCAAAGCCGAGGAAATTCAGCTTGCGCTGAATATCCTGTTTGATGCGGTCGCGGCGATAGGCATCGATCGCGTCCCACTTGTTCACCGCCAGCACCAGGGCGCGGCCGGCCTCGATGCAGAAACCGGCGATATGCGCATCCTGATCGGAGATGTCCTGGCTCGCATCCACCATCAGTACGACGACGTTGGCCGCCTCGACCGCTTGCAGCGTCTTGACCACCGAGAATTTCTCGATGGCTTCGAACACGCGCCCCTTGCGGCGCAGGCCGGCGGTGTCGATCAGCGTGTAACGCTTGCCGTTGCGCTCGAAGGGCGTGGCAATCGCATCGCGCGTGGTGCCGGGCATGTCGAAGGCGATCATGCGTTCCTCGCCCAGCAGCGTATTGATCAGCGTGCTTTTGCCGACATTGGGGCGACCGACGACGGCAACGCGCGGACCGGTATCCTCGGCCGTCTCCGGTTCCTCCTCAGGAAAGTCCGCGAGTACCCATTCGAGCAGTTCGCGTACGCCCTCGCCGTGTGCCGAGGAAATCACGCGCGGTTCGCCGCAACCCAGTTCATGAAACTCGGCCGCGACAACATCGCGATTCATGCCTTCGGCCTTGTTGACGACCAGATGCAGGGGACGACCGCTGCGCCGCAAGCGCTCGGCGATCACCTTGTCCTGCGGCGTCAGCCCGTTGCGGCAATCGACGAGGAACAGCAGGACATCGGCTTCGGCGATCGCCGCCTCGGCCTGGCGTGCCATCTCATGCACGATGCCTTCCTTCGCCTGCGGTTCGAAACCACCGGTATCGACCACGAGAAAAGCGCGCTTGCCGAGCCGGCCATGGCCATAGTGACGGTCGCGTGTCAGGCCTGGCTGGTCGGCGACCAGCGCATCGCGGGTTTTTGTCAGCCGGTTGAAGAGCGTCGATTTGCCGACATTGGGACGTCCGACCAGGGCCAGTGTGGGCAGCATGATGTCAGCGGATGTTCAGGACGCTCAGGGCGTGCAGGGCCCCATTGCTCGTCTGGACCACGAAGCTGTTATCCGTCAGGCGGCGCGGAGCGGCAAGGACAGCCGACCCATCGGTCGCCTGGCGCGCAGCAAACGCGCCATCTTCCACCGCCAGCAGGTGCACGAAACCTTCGAAGTCGGCGATGGCGACATGGCGCCCGGTCGCGAACGGACGCGTCACGCCGCGCATGAACAACTGGTCCTGCTTCCACAGGCTCGCGCCGCTGGACAACTGGAAAGCGTGCACCGCGCTTTTCTCGTCAGTGACGAAGACGGCGTTCCGGCCGACATCGAGTCCGGCAATGGACGATACATCGCGCGCCCATTGCTGGCGTCCGTTCTCGGCATCGAAGCAGGCAACACGGCCCTGATAGGCGACCGCGCACACCGTGCCGCCGGCGACGACAGGATCGCTGGCAACATCCGCGATACGTTCCAGCTCGGTCGTGCCGCGGGGCAACGCGACGGTCGCCTCCCACAGGGCCGCACCGTTGTTCAGTGCGATGGCCACCAGCTTGCCGCCCGGAAAGCCCGCGTAGAGCGCCTTGTCCGTCAACGTCACACCGACGCTGGAGCGCAATGACAAGGCCGGCGTGCTGCGCTGATAAACCCAGCGTCGCTGTCCGTCGGCGGCGGCCAAGCCGAAGATGCGCGCATCGCCGCTCCTGACGGCAACCAGATCACCCATAACCGCCGGTGCGGCGAGAATTTCCGAGCTTGCACGCGCCTGCCAGGCAGGACGTCCATCGTCCGCGTGGAAAGCCAGAACCTCGCCTTTGGAAGTACCCACGACGACCAGCCGGCCATCGCTGCCGACACCGCCCGACAGCGCCTGCCCGGCATTGATGCGCCAGACCTGCCGCCCGCCATCGAAACGCGCCAGGCTGCCGTCACGCGCAGCGGCGAAAACGCTCGATCCCGCCACGGCGGGCACGAAAGCAAACGTCTCGGCCGGACCGATGCGCTGCTGCCACAACCCGGTCAGTTCGGCGGTCGGCTGCAAGGCGGTGAGCGTTGCCGGCTTGACCTTTGGCGCGGACTTGCTGAACGGATTCAGGGCGTCCACAGTATTGCCGATGCTCGAGCAACCGGCCGTCAACAGGATGGCCGCACAGACTGTCGCCAGTCGCCGGATCACGACTGCCCTCCGGCCGCATCACGCTTGGCCTTGAGAATGTCGCCGTAAGGGCCGGTCGGCATCGATTCTTCCATGCGCGCCGCATCGAGTGCCTTGAGCGCCTCGTCATACGCCTTGCGCGCTTCGGCCGACTTGCCCTGCACGGCAAGGATGTCGCCGCGTGTTTCGAGGTACCTGGGCATCAACGCCGGAGCCGGCGGTATCGACAGCAGCGCGAGCGCCTGATCGTAAGTTTTGTCTTCAGCCAGTGCGATGGCCTGGCGCAGGCGGGCAAGATCGCGCAAGCCATCGTCTTCCGCATGTTCGGCAGCCCAGCCGAACTGGGCCGCTGCGGATTTGAGGTCGCCGACCTCCGCCAGCACCTTGCCCGACAACATGGCCGCCATGCCCGCATAGGCGGTGCTGGCGTACTTGTCGATCAGGTCCCCCGAAAGCTGGCGTGCACGCTTGACGTCCTGCTGAGCCAGCGCCTGCTGCACGCCGCCGTAAAGCTGGGCCGCCTGCGCGGCCTGGCTGCGCTGCCACCACTGCCAGCCCTGCCAGCCGACAACCGCGACGGCCGCTGCGGTAATCACCGCGGTCACCAAGGTGCCGTGCAGCCGCCACCAGGTCTTCAGCTCTTCCAACTGTTCCTGCTCTTCAAGATCGTAGGTCGCCATCGCTTAGTCCTCAGAAAGTTCTTCGTCCGCACCCAGGAGCCAGTCACTGACACGGTCTGCGAGCTCATCCAGCGATACCCGCTGTTGCTCCGCTTCGACGCGCAGGGGCTTGAGCGTCACTTCGTTATTTTCGGCCTCGTCATCGCCGATCACCAGCGCCAGCTGCGCGCCCGACCCATCGGCACGTTTGAACTGCGACTTGAAGCTGCCGCCGCCCATGTGCGTCATCACGCTGCAGCCGATATCGCGCAACATCTCGGCGGCCTTGAAGGCATGGCGCTGGGCGGCATCTCCTTGGTGAACCACATAGATATCGGGTGCCGGATTGTCGATGCCGCCACCCGCCGCATCGAGCAGCGCCATGAGGCGCTCGATACCCATCGCGAAGCCGCAGGCCGGCGCTGGCTTGCCGCCGAGTTGGGCCACCAGCCCGTCATAGCGCCCGCCGGCGCACACCGTGCCCTGCGCGCCGAGCGCATCGGTGACCCACTCGAACACGGTCAGGTTGTAGTAGTCGAGCCCGCGCACCAGACGCGGATTGATGCGGTAGGGAATCGCCGCATCCTTCAACAACTGCTGGACGCCTTCGAAGTGCTTGAGCGAGACCTCGCCGAGGTAGTCGATCAGCTTCGGTGCGGCTTCGACGATGCCTTGCAGCGCCGGATTCTTGGTATCGAGGATACGCAGCGGATTGGTATGCAGGCGACGCTTGCCGTCTTCATCCAGTTGATCGACATGCTGTTCGAGATAGGCGATCAGGTCGGCACGGTGCCTCGCCCGTTCTTCCGGCTGGCCGAGCGAGTTGATTTCGAGCTTGATTCCCTCCAACCCCAGGTCATCCCACAGCCGCGCGCACATGACGATCTGTTCGGCATCGATGTCCGGCCCCGGCAGGCCGAGCGCCTCGATGCCGACCTGGTGGAACTGGCGGTAGCGGCCCTTCTGCGGGCGCTCGTGGCGGAACATCGGACC
>CAYNCH010000043.1:0-9628 GCA_964395815.1 uncultured Methyloversatilis sp. | reverse complement strand
GCATCGACCAGGCCGAGGATTTTCGCGGCGGCTTCGGCTGCCGGTGCCGGATCGAGCAGCTGCGAGCCGATATGGCAGTCGATGCCCCGTATATCGAGATGGGGGAGTTGCGCGGCCCGCCGGTAGAGCGTGAGCGCTTCATCGAACGCGACGCCGAACTTGGCCGTCTTGAGGCCGGTGGAGATGTACGGGTGGGTCTTCGGGTCGACATCCGGATTGACGCGCAAGGAGATCGGCGCGCGTCGGCCAAGGTTGCCGGCGACCTCATTGAGCGTGTCGAGTTCGGCGGCCGACTCGACATTGAAGCAAAGAATACCGGCTTCCAGTGCCGCGCGCATTTCCGCACGCGACTTGCCGACACCGGAAAACACGACCTTGCCAGGATCGCCGCCGGCGGCGATGACCCGGGCCAGTTCGCCGCCCGAGACGATGTCGAAACCGGCACCCAGCCGGGCGAAAACATTCAGGATCGCGAGGTTCGAGTTCGCCTTGACGGCATAGCAGACGAGCGCATGGCGGTCGGTGAGGGCTGCGCGGTATCGTTCGTATGCGGCGGTCAGCGCGGCACGGGAATAGACGTAACAGGGCGTGCCGTAGTGTGCGGCGATGGCGTCGAGGGAAACGGCTTCGATGCGCGCCTCCCCGCGGGAAAGATCGATGAGGTTCATGGCTTGCCGGGTGTGGCGGTCTTGCTATGATCCGCCGGTGTCGTTTTGACGCCAGCGGGTTGCGCGGAAATGTCCTTGGGTGGCAAGGTCAGCGGACCGCGGTTGCCGCAGGCCGAAAGCAAGAAACTGCAGCTGAGCAGCAGGGCGAAAACGGATGTTGAAAGGGTCGGATGGATCCTGAAACGCATGAACACGATGTTAACACGGAGGCAAAGTGGACGAACGGGAATTCCTGATGCTGGCCGATGCCGAACTTGGCCGGCTGGAGCAGGCGCTGGATGGAGTACTGGAGGGTGGCGATGCCGATTTCGATGTCGAACTGAAGCCGGGCGGCATCATCGAGATTGCCTGTGAAGACGGCAGCAAGATCATCGTAAACCGGCATACGGCCGCACGCGAAATCTGGGTGGCCGCCCGGTCGGGAGGCTTCCATTTTCGGCCTCCGGAAGCAGTCGGTGACGCCTGGCTGAATACGCGCGATGGCGCCCCGCTGTCCGCGGTGTTGTCACGTTGCCTCAGTGAACAGGCGGGGGTGTCTGTAACGCTGGTGTGGTAGGCAGTTTCGCGCTGCCCGGGCCGGCAGGCATCTGCACCCGTCTATCCGGCGCGACCGGGCGGATCTGCGCGCTTTCGACGGGCGCTGGCGGTTGCGTGCCGAGGATCTCCTGCACGGGTATCCTTGTGGCATCCCCGGCGTACTCGCTATAGACGTAATCCCGGATGATCTGACCGGTTGCCGGATCGAGGCTGTCTACCTGTGACAGACCTGCGGGTGGATCACGCTGCATTTCCGGTACATCCTTGAGGGCGGTCTCCATGTAGCCGATCCAGATCGGCAGGGCGGCCGATCCGCCGGTCTCGCCGCTCCCGAGCCGCTTGGGCTGATCAAAGCCGATCCAGGCGATGCCGACCATGGCAGGCTGGTAACCGCAGAACCAGGCATCCACGTAATCGTTCGTCGTGCCCGTCTTCCCCGCAAGATCGCCGCGTTTGAGTGCCTGGGCCGCGCGTGTGGCTGTGCCACGCTGGACGACATCCTTCATCATGCTGTCCATCAGCCACGCATTGCGTTCGTCGATGATGCGCAGGGTCTGATCGCCGGCCAGCAAGGGCTTGGTTTCCGCCAGAACCCGGTTGTCGGGACCGAGAATCCGTTGAACGAGATGGGGTTCGATCCTGTATCCGCCGTTGGCGAAGATGGCATATGCGCCCAGCTGCTGCCATGGCGTTACGCTGCCGGCACCGAGTGCCAGGGTCAGATACGGCGGGTTGCGATCGGCCTCGTAACCGAAACGGGTCACGTAGTCCTGCGCATAATGCGGGTCGATCGCCCGGATCAGGCGAATCGACACCATGTTTTTCGACTTGGCGAGTGCTCTGCGCATCGTCATCGGGCCGTCGTATTTGCCGTCGTAGTTGCGAGGCTCCCAGGCTTGGGAACCGGTTTCTTCCGCCGTGACCGAGATGGGCTCGTCGGCCAGGACGGAAATGGGAGTGAAGCCCTTTTCGAGCGCGGCGGAATAGACCATGGGTTTCATGCTCGACCCCGGTTGGCGCCATGCCTGGGTAACATGGTTGAACTTGTTGCGGTTGAAATCGAAGCCGCCCACCAGCGCACGCACGGCGCCATCGTTTGGGTTGGCAGCGACGAAGGCTGCTTCGACTTCGGGCCATTGTGTGATCTGCCACTGCCCCTTGCCATCTTCGGCAAGGCGAATGATTGCCCCGCGGCGTAAACGCTTGTTGGCAGGTGCCTTGTCGTCGAGCATGCGCTGGGCGAACTTCAGCCCGGCGCCCTTGACGGTAACGATATCGCCACCAGGCAGGTAGACGCGTACTTGGTCGCGGCTGGCGGCGAGGACCAGGGCGAGACGCAGGTCGTCGGTATCTTCATATTCATGAAGCAGTTCGTCGATTCCTTCATCGTCGTCCTGCGTGATTACCTTCATGTCCACGTAGCCCTCGGCTCCCCGGTAGCCGTGACGGCGGTCATATTCCAGCACCGCCTTGCGCAGGCTGCGGTAGGCTGCTTCCTGTTCCTGGCGGGTGAGGGTGGTGATCACCTTGATGCCGGCGACGTAAGCAGCCTCGGGAAATGCTTCCACAGCGAGCTGTCGTGCCATCTCGGCAGCAAATTCCGCCTTGACCGGAAAGTTGTCGATCTGCCGGCGAATGTTCAGCTGTTTGGCTTCGGCCGCAGTGAATTGCTGGTCGTCGATGAAGCCGAGTTGCAGCATGCGTTTGAGTACATATTGCTGGCGCAATTTGGCCCGTTTCGGATTGGCAACTGGGTTGTACGCCGAGGGCGCCTTGGGCAGACCGGCTAGCATCGCCATTTCCGCCACGCCAAGATCTTTCAGGTCCTTGCCATAATAGATGCGTGCTGCCGCGGCAAATCCGTAGGCGCGTTGTCCCAGATAAATCTGGTTGATGTAGATCTGCAGGATTTCATCCTTGGAGAGGCTGCTTTCGATTTTGAATGCCAGTAGTGCCTCGTATAGCTTGCGCGTCAGAGTCTTCTCCGACGATAGAAAGAAGTTGCGGGCGACCTGCATGGTGATCGTCGAAGCGCCTTGACGTTTTCCGCCGCCAACGAAGTTCGCATAGGCAGCGCGCAATACACCGACGGTATCGATGCCCGGATGCTGGTAGAAGCGCTCGTCCTCTGCGGCGAGAATGGCCTGCTTCATCATTTCGGGTACGTCCTGAACGCGCACAAAATGGCGCCGCTCTTCACCGAACTCGCCAATCAGATGACCGTCTGATGTAAATACCCTCAACGGTATCTTCGGATGGTAGTCGGTCAATACGTCCACGGCGGGTAGACGTGGATAAGCCAGAATCAGGACGATTCCGGCCAGCGCCAACAGGGATAGCAAAGCGCCGATCAGCAGGGCGAACGGCAGAAAAAGCCAGCGCAAGAGCATGGGCACTTATGAGTGAAAAAGAAGGGAATGGCGCTAAGGCGTAGGAAACATTATATTCGACGCATGCTTCGGCCTTTTTCGATGCGCGGTGGATATGACGAATGTTGCATGAACGCTTGTATACGCACATAGAGGCAAGGAGGTATTAAAGAAAATCCTTTACAGCCGATATAGTTGTTGCTAGCATCTGAAGTAAATTGTGAAAATATTTCATAATTAATTGAATTTAAAGGATTAACTTGGAGTTCGATCTCTCGATCCTCAACCCGAAAGCGCGTTCGCTGGTGGGGCTGGATATCAGTTCGTCCGCGGTGAAAATGGTCGAACTGGGCGGAAGTCATGCGGGTGGTTATCAGCTCGAGTGTTATGCCATAGAGCCGTTGCCGGAAGGGGCTGTGGCGGATGGGAATGTCTCCAATCTCGAAGCGGTGGCTGATGTCGTTGCACGCTGTTGGAAGAGGTTGAGTACCCAGACCAAGCTTGTTGCAATGGCGTTGCCATCTGCCGCGGTCATTACCAAGAAAATCATCCTTCCCGCAGGCCTGCGCGAGTCCGAGATGGAAGTGCAGGTCGAGTCTGAGGCCAATCAGTACATTCCTTTCGCACTTGAGGAGGTTAATCTGGATTTTCAGGTTGTCGGGCCTTCGCCGAGCGGGCCGGACGAAGTCGAAGTTTTGATCGCTGCTTCCAGAAAAGAAGGCGTCGAGGACCGGGTGGCCTGTGCGGAGGCCGCCAAGCTCAAGCCGGTTGTCATGGATATGGAGTCTTATGCGGCTCTGGCCGCTTTCGACCTGGTGCGTGAACAGCTTGCTGGCAATAATCCGGACCGGACCTATGCGCTTGTCGATATCGGCGCCAATGCGATGAAGGTCATGATGGTCCGGGGCGATCAGCAAATCTATAACCGCGAGCAGGCCTTTGGCGGTAACCAACTGACCCAGGACATGGTTCGTGCCTATGGCATGAGCCACGATGAGGCCGAAACACTGAAGCGCATAGGTCCGCTACCCGACAACTACGAGGCAGAAATACTGCGTCCCTTCCTCGACAACCTGGCACTAGAAGTCTCGAGGGCCCTGCAATTTTTCTTTACTTCCACACAGTATGGCGGGGTTGATCATGTCGTCCTCATGGGGGGGGGAGCGTTGCTGCCCGGCATTGCCGAAGTCGTTGCGTACCGTACCCAGATAGATACCATGATGGCGAACCCGTTCGCCAAGATGGCGCTGTCGCAGAAAGTGCGCCCGAAGCATCTTCTGGCTGATGCGCCGTCGCTCATGGTGGCCTGTGGCCTGGCTTTGCGGAGGTTTGATCAGTGATCCGCATCAACCTGCTCCCGCATCGTGAAGAGCGGCGCAAGACTTTGCGCCAGCAGTTCTATGCGCTCGCCGGGTTGGTGGCCATGCTTGCGGGTGCCATATGGCTGGTGGGTTTCAGCTATATCAATAATCAGATCGAACGGCAGTCTGAGAAAAATGCCTTTCTCAAAAAGGAAATCGCTGTTCTAGACAAGCAAATCGTTGAAATCAAGAAGCTCAAGGAGCAAACTGATGCCCTGCTGGCTAGAAAGCAGGTGATCGAATCCTTGCAGGCAAACCGTTCTGAAACAGTCCATTTGTTCAATGAGCTGGTACACAGATTGCCGGCAGGGGTCTATTTGCGCTCAATCAAGCAAAAGCAGCAGACGGTAACGCTGATCGGCTACGCGCAATCCAATGCCCGTGTATCGACCCTGATGCACAACCTTGACGAATCGCCGGTACTTGAGCGTCCGGTTCTGGTGGAGATCAAGGCGGTCATGGTTGGAAAGCGCCGCATGAACGAATTCAACCTCAACATACATTTCACGCGCCAGACAACCGATAGCAAAGCGGCAACAGGCGGTGCAGCGAAGAAGACGGGAGGCAAGGGATGAAGAAGCCTGCGTTGCCTTCCGTGCCCAGAATCGACCTCAGCAAAATCAATTTGAAGTCGTTTGCGGAGGACTTCAGGACACTCGATCCGAAGGACCCTGGTGCTTGGCCGCTCATACCCCGCATTGTCATTCTGGTTGGCATACTCATCGTTCTTTTGCTGCTTGCGGCTTGGTTTGGATGGCAGGGGCAGTATGAAGAACTGGATGCCAAGCAGCAGGAAGAAGTGCGCCTCAAGGAGGATTGGCTGAACAAGAAGAAACAGGCCGTTAATCTTGAAGAATATCGTAACCAGCTTGCTGAGATCGAGCGTTCATTCGGTGCGCTGCTGAGGCAGTTGCCCAATGCCGCTGAAATGGAATCATTGCTGGTAGATATCAATCAGGCCGGGCTTGGGCGTGGATTGCAGTTTGAGCTATTCAAGCCGGGAAAAGAGGTTGTCCGTGATTTCTATGCAGAGTTACCGATTACTTTGAAAATTTCAGGCTCTTATCATGACTTTGGAGCCTTTTCCGGCGACGTGGCTAAGTTGTCGCGTATCGTCACACTTAATGATATCGAAATTGCTCCGGTCAAGAGTGGCCAGGCGCTAACGCTGACTACTACTGCAAAAACATTTCGCTATCTTGATGAGGCTGAGTTGGCGGCTCGCAAAAAGGCCGAGCAAGCCAAAAAAGGAGCGAAGAAGAAATGAAATGCGCGACCGTGACCATTTTCATGGTGAGCGTAGGGTTGTTAGCCGGATGCGGCGGGGGCGATCATCAGGATATCAAGCTATGGATGGATGAGGTATCGCAAGATTTGCGCGGTAAGGTACCGGCCTTACCAGAGTTGAGGCCTTTTCCTGTGGTGTCATATGATGCAATCGATACGCAGGACCCATTCAACGCTGGACGCGTCAACCCCGAAGTTAAGGATATAGGTACAAACAAGCCTGACTTTAATCGTCCGCGTGAACTATTGGAAAGCTATCCACTTGAGTCACTGGATTTCATTGGAGTGCTAACCAAGAACCAGAGTGGGGCGCGGTATGCGCTGATTCAGGTTGACGGAGTTGTGCATCAGGCAGGCAGAGGCAACTACTTGGGCCAAAATTTTGGACGCATTGTTGAAATCATGGATAACGAGATACTGCTTGTCGAGACGGTACAGGATCCAAGCGGTCAATCGACGGAGTGGGTGGAAAGAGATATGACCCTCCAATTGCAGGAGGGATTGCAGGGTAAGGAGAAAGCCAAATGAAATCTGTACGTTACTGGTTGAGTTGTTTGGCGTTGATGGCATTTATGCCCGTCCTTCCTGTCTTGGCCGCAGATCCCAACGTGACATCCAACACTATTGAGGGGCTTGTGTTGAGCAAGTCGGGTGGCAGTACGATCCTGAAAATTGATTTGCGTCGGCCCCTGTCATCGGCACCTTCGCATTTCAGTATCGTCAGCCCCGCTCGCTTGGTATTCGATTTTCCGGATACGGGCAATGGTCTTGGCTACACCATGAAGGCAGTAAATGATGGCGGTGTCCGTAGCGTGAACGTAGTACAGGCTGGAGAGCGCTCGCGTCTTGTCCTCAATCTCGAAAAGAGCATGCGTTTCGAGACACGGCAGGAGGATAAAGCTCTCTTGATCACTTTGCTGGGGGAAGCGGGGAGTACTGGTGGGGCAACGAAACAGTTCGAAGCCGGTGCTACGGGTGAGATACAGTCTATTCGTAACATCGAATTCCGTCGTGACAAGGATGGTGCTGGTCGCATCGTCGTCGATTTGACCAATAGTGATAGTGGTATCGATATTCAGCAAAAGGGCACCAAGCTCCAGGTGGTTTTCAACAAGACGACTGTTCCTGAAAACCTGAGGCGCCAACTGGATGTCGTCGATTTTGCGACACCGGTGACCACAATCAACACATCTGCCATCGGGGATAAAGCAGTCATGGATATCGTTCCCCGAGGATTGTGGGAGCATGTTGCATTTCAGAGTGATAATCAGTTCATCATTGAGATAAAGCCGGTAAAAGAGGACCCGAATAAGCTTTTCCAAGGAAACAAGGTTGGATATCAAGGTGAACTGATATCGCTCGATTTTCATAGTGTTCCAGTTTATGAGTTGCTGCGAGTCTTTGCAGATATTACAAACTTTAACATTATTGCAAGTGATTCGGTCGCTGCGTTGGGAAAGGTGACCCTACGGATGCGTGATGTCCCATGGGATCAAGCCTTGGACATGGTGCTCGAAATGAAGGGGCTGGCCAAGCGCAAAAACGGTAGCGTAATCTGGATTGCCCCACGAGATGAGATGCTCGCGATGGAGAAGCAGGAGTTGGAGTCCAAGCAACAATTTAGCCAACTTGAGCCAACTAACACTGAGTCATTCCAGATAAATTACCAAAAAGCTGAGGATATAAAGAAAATCCTCAGCGATAAAGATCAACCAATTCTTTCAAAATCGGGTTCGGTAGTTGTTGATGTTTATTCAAACAGAATTTTTGTTACTGACATAGCTTCACGCTTGAATAAAGTTCGGGATTTGATTGGTCTGATAGATAAAACACAAAAGCAGGTTTTGATTGAGGCAAGGCTGGTAAGAGCAGATGATGGCGTGAATAAAGAACTCGGCGTCAAAATGAACCTTTTTAACAACAAACCTGTAAAGGCGGCGAGTATTGATGGTAAGGGGGTTTACCTGTCAGGAGGAAATAACCAGTGGGCATTGGTCGAGCGCGATGTACCTGACCCTTTAAATCCCGGCGAAACGATGAAGAGGCTATTCGCTGAGCCCAGATCCATATCATTAACAGGCGATAACATGTCTGCGCTTATACCAGGCAGTGATGTTAGTCGCATGGCTTACAGCAATTTTACCCAGCAAACGACGATGGGACAGTTGTCATTTTCTCTTTTTAACCAGTCGCTTACGAGGATTCTTAATCTGGAAATTGCGGCGATGGAAATGGATGGAAAGGCGAAGAGAATTTCGAACCCGCGTGTAGTCACTGGAAATAATCAGAAGGCAGTGATAGAGGATGGTGATGATATACCTGTCGTGACGCCGGGTTCTGCTAACACTCCCGCAAGCGTACGGTATCGCAAAGCTAAATTGTCATTGGAGGCGACACCACAGATTACGCCCGACGGTCAAGTTAAATTGAAATTGGTTATAACGAATGATCGCCCCGATTTCAGTCGTACAGTTAATGGTAACCCAACTATTATCAGTTCGAAGGTAGAAACGGAGGTGATGATCGAGAATGGTGGAACTGTTGTGATTGGAGGAGTGACTGCTGATGAGCAGACTGAGCAAGTCGACCGTATTCCATTCCTCGGGGATCTACCGTATGTTGGTTTTCTATTCAAACATCGAACTAACACTCAACAACGTAGAGAGTTACTTGTTTTTATAACTCCTAAGGTACTAGATGAGTCATTGGTGGTTCGTTGATAAAGCTTAATCTGTCGCTGATAAGCTGCTTGATCGTTTAATTGGCATTATTCTTTCCCAGGGTCTTAGAGGTGAAGGAGCATTGTCACAGTGTCACTCGTATCTTCCTTGTTGGAATGATGGGTGCAGGAAAGACAACGGTAGGAAAAAAACTTTCTAAGGGATTGGGCTGGGACTTTCTCGATGTGGATCGGGTGGTAGAGGCAACAACAGGCGTAAGCATTACCACCATTTTTGAGATAGAAGGTGAGGCCGGGTTCCGCAAGCGTGAGGGTTTCGCATTAGAGCAGGCATCTCGCATAGATAAACTTCTTATAGCGACCGGCGGTGGGGTGGTTTTGAATCCAGCAAATAGAGCAAGGTTGGTAGCGTCAGGTTTCGTGGTTTATCTCCACGCCTCTGCGGAACTTCTCTACGCACGCACCAAACATGACAAGGGACGCCCACTTTTACAGGTAGCCGATCCGTTGTCCAAAATTCGAAGCTTGGTCGAGCGGCGTGACCCTTTATATCGGGAGGTCGCCGACATGGTCGTCGAATCCGCATCCAGCAGAATCAGGCCTGGATCGACGACAATGGCTGAATCACCAGCCGTGTAGGCGACATTGACCACCGAAGTCACCACAGCAGGCGTGGCCAGGATGGGCAGCGACAGCACCGTGACGGTGACCAACCCTGGGGCGCTC